>NZ_JBXFWF010000025.1:0-55437 GCF_056854515.1 Stenotrophomonas sp. STEN063 | reverse complement strand
GCAGAGGCTTTGCTGGTAATACCCAATGCCGAGCATGGCTCGGCACTACAGGGTTGGCTTCTTCGGTAAAGCCCCTGCCGCGCATGGCTCGGCACTACAGGAAACAAAGACGCCACCTTGCGGTGGCGTCTTTGGTCTACCTCAACCGGCTCAGCGCTTGCCGCTACCGAGCAGGCCGCTACCCAGCCTGATCAGGTCGCTGACGCCGAACTGGCCGTCGCCGTCCTGGTCCAGCACGCTGCCCAGCAGGCCGCCGCCGATACCGCCTGCCTGCGTCACCTGCTGCTTCTCCTGGCCCAGGATCTGCGCCAGCCCACCAGCGCTGGCCTGGCCGCCGCTGCTCATGCGCTGGGCAATGAAGGCCATCACGATCGGGGCGAGGATCTTCAGCAGTTGGCTGGAGCTGCTCGGGCTCAGCCCGGTGGCCTGGGCCAGGCCGGTCTCTGCACGGTCCTGGCTGCCGCCGAAGATGTGGCCGAGGATGCCAGCGCCGTTGGCTGCCGGGCTGTTGCCGCCGCCCATCACTGCGCCCAGCACGCTGCCGATGTCCAGGCCGCTGTGGTTGTTCTGCAGGGCGCCGAACAGGGCTTCTGCGCCCTGCGGCTTGGCCGCGTTGTTGCCCAGTGCGCCCATCAGCAACGGCAGCGCGGCACTGATCGCGCCCGAGGCCTGCTGGCTGTCGATGCCCAACTGCTGCGAAACCTGTTGCAGCGGCGCGCCCTGCAGTTGGGAGAGGAGATCGTCGGTCAGGCTCATCGGGGAATCCTTGAAGGGTGGGTTGTCCAGCGGCATGGTAACCCCCGCAAGGGCGGGTAAGTGAAGGGGCCAACGACGTGTTGGTTTGTGGGCAAAAACAGCACCGCGCGCGCAGGGCGGGCGGTGCTGTTTCATCCTTGGACCAGCGGGCTGGGCTTACAGCTCGATGTCCTCGGCGCCTGGGGTGGCGGTCGGGAAATCGCTGCCCGGATGCGGCGGCGGTGCGAACGGGTCGGCCGGAGCGGCTGCCGCAGCCAGCTTCTGCAGGGCGGCGGCGATGCCTGCGCCGTAGGCCGGGTCGGCCTTGTTGCAGTTGTCGATGTGGCGCTGCTTGATGAAGTCCGGTGCATCACCCAGGGCGCGTGCGGTGTTCTCGAACAGACGCTGCTGCTGTGCGGCGTTGTAGCTGCGGAACAGGGCACCGGGCTGGCTGAAGTAGTCGTTGTCGTCTTCGCGGAAGTTCCAGAAGTCGGCATCGCCACGGATCTTCAGTGCCGGCTCGCGATACTGCGGCTGCTCCTGCCATTGGCCGTAGCTGTTGGGCTCGTAATGCGGCAGGCCGCCGTAGTTGCCATCCACACGCATGGCGCCATCGCGGTGGTTGCTGAAGACCGGGCAGCGGGCGGCGTTGACCGGGATCTGGTGGTGGTTGACGCCCAGCCGGTAACGCTGCGCATCGGTGTAAGCGAACAGGCGTGCCTGCAACATCTTGTCCGGCGACGGACCAATACCCGGTACCAGGTTGCTCGGTGCGAATGCCGACTGCTCCACATCCTGGTACCAGTTGACCGGGTTGCGGTTGAGTTCGAACTCGCCGACTTCGATCAGCGGGTAATCGCTCTTCGGCCAGACTTTGGTCAGGTCGAACGGATGGATGCGGTAGGTCTCGGCTTCCAGCTCCGGCATGACCTGCACGAACAGCTTCCACTTCGGGAACTCGCCACGCTCGATCGCCTGGAACAGGTCACGGCCATGGCTTTCGCGGTCCTTGCCGACCAGCATTTCGGCCTGCGCATCGGTCAGCGCCTGCACGCCCTGCTGGGTGACGAAGTGGAACTTCACCCAGAAGCGCTCGCCGCCCTCATTGGTGAAGCTGTAGGTGTGCGAACCGAAGCCATTCATGTGGCGGAAGCTGCGCGGGATGCCACGGTCGCTCATCACCACGGTGACCTGCATCAGCGCTTCCGGCAGCAGGGTCCAGAAGTCCCAGTTGTTGCGGGCGCTGCGCAGGTTGGTGTGCGGGTCGCGCTTGACCGCCTTGTTGAGGTCGCCGAACTTGCGCGGGTCGCGCAGGAAGAACACCGGCGTGTTGTTGCCGACCAGGTCCCAGTTGCCTTCCTCGGTGTAGAACTTCAGTGCGAAGCCACGGATGTCGCGCTCGGCATCGGCTGCGCCGCGCTCACCGGCCACGGTGGTGAAGCGGGCGAACATCTCGGTCTGCTTGCCCACCGCCGAGAAGAGCTTGGCGCGGGTGTACTTGCTGATGTCATGGGTGACGGTGAAGGTGCCGAATGCGCCCGAACCCTTGGCATGCATGCGGCGCTCGGGAATGATCTCGCGGTTGAGGTTGGCGAGCTTTTCCAGCAGCCATACATCTTCCATCAGCAACGGGCCGCGCGGGCCTGCGGTCTTGCTGTTCTGGTTGTCCACCACCGGCGCGCCGAAGGCGGTGGTCATCGGCGTTACCGGTGCGTCGCCATGCTGCTGCTTGGGCGTGGTGCTGGTGTCACGCTGCGACTGCGCGGCCTGCTCGGGGGAGGGGGCGCTGTGGTACGGACAGGTCGGCTTGGTGTCATTGCTCATGGCTGGCTCCTGCTGGCGTTGGGGTAGTTCTTGCACCGACTGTAACCACCGACGTGTTAAATGAATAATCAAATGAACTGCTTGCTCTGATAGGGCTTACCTATTGCTCAGCTAGCCGGGATAAATGCGCTCTGTTGATGCCGCAGGCTCAATGCGCTGGCCGTCAGCCGTTATGCTGGGCAGCTGCCTGTGCCGGAACCCCCAATGAGCCAACGCGCTGCCCGATTGCTGCACCTGCTGGATGAATTGCGGCGGCGCCGCACGCCGGTGCGCGGTGCCGAACTGGCGCAGCGCCTGGAGGTGAGCCTGCGCACCGTGTACCGGGACATCGATGCCTTGCGCGCGCAGGGCGCCGATATCGCCGGTGATCCGGGCATCGGCTACCAGTTGCGGCCGGGCTTCCTGTTGCCACCGATGATGTTCTCCGCCGAGGAACTCGAAGCGGTATTGCTGGGCGCGCGCTGGGTAGCCTCACATGGCGACCCGGAGCTGGCGGCTGCGGCCGACACTGCATTGCAGCGTGTCATTGGCGTACTGCCCGAAACGCTGCGCCTGCAGGTCGAAACCAGCGGGCTGTTCGCACCGCACTGGCACGCGGTGCCACCGGAGCCGTGGCTGCCGGCCTTGCGCCGTGCCATCCGCGACGGCAATGCCGTGCGCATCCAGTACCGCGACGTCGAGGGCAGGGTCAGCGAGCGCATGATCTGGCCGTTCGCGATGGCCTTCATGGCCGATGTGCGCATGCTGGCCGCGTGGTGCGAAATGCGTGGTGATTTCCGCCACTTTCGTGCCGACCGTTTGCTGGCACTGGAAGACACCGCGCAGCGCTATCCAGCGCAACGTCATCAGTTGTTGAAGCGTTGGCGTGCGCAATGCATGACGGATACATGATGCGTCACTACTGACAGCTGCTGTCAGTAGCCCCTGCGCACACTGTCGGCTCCTTACAACGCAGGTGCCTGACATGACCGATACGCTTACCTTCTACAGCCATCCACATTCGCGCGGCCGCATTACCCGTTGGATGCTGGAAGAAACCGGTCTGCGCTACGACGCGGTGATGCTGGAGTACGGCACCAGCATGAAGTCGGCGCAGTATCTGGCAATCAATCCAATGGGCAAGGTGCCCGCCTTGGTGCAGGGGACAACGGCAATCACCGAGAACGCCGCGATCTGCCTGCACCTGGCCGATCTTGCACCAGCGAAGGCCTTGCTGCCGCCAGTCGGCAGCGCCGAGCGCGGCGAATGCTACCGCTGGGTATTGTTTGCGGCCGGGCCGCTGGAAGCCTTCGTCACCGATCGTCGTCATGGTGGCCTGGCACCGCCGATGGAGGCTGGCTACGGTACCGCCGAGGATCTGCTGCATACGCTGGAAACAGCGGTTGCCGGCAAGCGCTATCTGGTGGGGGACAGCTTCACCGTCGCCGACCTGTATATGGCGTCGTTCCTGAGCTACTACATCCGCGTGGGTGAGCTTGAGGCCAAGCCGGCGTTCACCGACTACTGCGCTGAGCACCTGCAACGGCCGGCGTCGGTGCGGGCGGGACAACTGGATGATGCCTTGCTCCCACTTGTGGGAGCGGCATAAGCCGCGAAGCTGGGGGCAATGGAAGGGCGATGATATTCGCCCACCGGAATCCTGTGCTGTGCTTTAAGGCAGGGTGAGCTCGCGCTCTTGAGGGTATATCGCCGGCTGCCAATCGTGACTCCGCCAACCCTCTCCCCAACCCCTCTCCCAACGGGAGAGGGGCTTCAGGCGGGTGGCCTGCGACCCGCTCAGATCAACGACTTCACTCGGTACAGCGCTTCCAGCGCCTGCTTCGGCGTCAGTTCGTCCGGATCAATTGCCTGCAGCGCATCCAGGGCGGCTGAGCTCGGCGCGGCAAACAAACCAAACTGCTGCGGCGCATCCAATGCCTGTGGCGCCATCGCCGCGCTCTGGGTCTCGCCGCCACGCTGTTCCAGCTCCGCCAGACGACGGCGTGCCTGCGCGACCGTGGACTTGGGCAGGCCGGCCAAGGCCGCGACCTGCAGACCAAAGCTGCGGTTGGCCGGGCCGTCCTTCACTGCATGCATGAACACCAGCGTGTCGCCGTGTTCGACCGCGTCCAGGTGCACGTTGGCGATGCCGCTGTTGCCACCTTCGTGGCTCTCATCGGCCAAGGCGGTCAGCTCGAAGTAGTGGGTGGCAAACAGCGTGTAGCAACGGTTCTGGTAGGCCAGATGGCGCGCGACCGCGTCGGCCAGGGCAAGGCCGTCGTAAGTCGAGGTGCCACGGCCGATCTCATCCATCAGCACCAGCGAGTGCTCGGTGGCGTGGTGCAGGATGTAGCTGGTCTCGGCCATTTCCACCATGAAGGTGGACTGGCCCTTGGCCAGGTCGTCACCGGCACCGATGCGGGTCAGGATGCGGTCGATCGGGCCGATCACCGCGCGGCTGGCCGGCACGAAGCTGCCGATATGGGCGAGCAGCACGATCAAAGCGTTCTGCCGCATATAGGTCGACTTACCGCCCATGTTCGGGCCGGTGATGACCAGCATGCGGCGGTCCGGGTGCAGGTCCAGGTTGTTGGGCTCGAACGGCGTATCACGCACCGCTTCCACCACCGGGTGACGGCCACGTTCGATGCGCAGGCAGGCGTCTTCCTGCAGTTCCGGCTGCGCCCAGTCCAGTGCCTGGGCGCGTTCGGCGAACGCAGCAAGTACGTCCAGTTCGCTCAAGGCGCCGGCGCAGCGCTTCAGCGGTTCCAGATGCTGGCCGACGATATCGAGCAGGCCTTCATACAGCAGTTTTTCGCGGCTGAGTGAGCGCTCACGTGCAGACAGCACCTTGTCCTCGAAGTTCTTCAACTCCTCGGTGATGTAGCGCTCGGCATTGGTCAGGGTCTGGCGGCGGGTGTAATGCACCGGCGCCTTGTCGGACTGGCCCTTGCTGATTTCGATGTAATAGCCATGCACGCGGTTGTAGCCGACCTTCAAGGTGGCGATGCCACTGGCCTGGCGCTCGCGTGCTTCCAGGTCGATCAGGAACTGGTCGGCGTGGGTGGACAGGCGGCGCAGTTCGTCGAGCTCGGCATCGTAGCCTTCGGCGATCACGCCGCCATCGGACAGCTTCAGCGGTGGCTGCTCAGCGATGGCGCTGGCAAGCAGCTGCGCGCTTTCATCGTGCGAGCCCAGCTCGGCGCGCAGCTGTTGCAGGCGCGGTGAATCCAGCGTGTCCAGCTGTGCATTGATGGCCGGCAACAGGCCCAGGCCATCGCGCAGGGTGGAAAAGTCGCGCGGGCGCGCCGAGCGCAACGCCATGCGGGTCAGGATGCGCTCGATATCGCCAAGCGCGCGGAAGCTGTCGCGCAGGTCGGCGTCGCTGCCGCGATCAATCAGCGTGGCAACTGCGTGGTGGCGTTGCTGCAGCACGTTGCGCAGGCGCAGCGGGCGATGCAGCCAGCGGCGCAGCAGTCGTCCGCCCATCGGCGAGACGGTGCTGTCGAGCACACCGAGCAAGGTGTTGCGGGTGTCGCCGTCAACGCGCGTATCCAGTTCCAGATGACGGCGGGTGGCGGCGTTCATCGCGATCGCTTCGCCGGCGTTCTCCATCGAAATGGAAGTCAGGTGCGGCAGGCGCTGTTTCTGGGTTTCCTCGACATAGCCGAGCAGGGCGCCCGCGGCACCGGTGGCGCGCGGCTTGTCGTCGATGCCAAAGCCACTGAGATCATGCAGTTTGAAGAAGTTCAGCAAGTGGCGGCGGCCGCTGTCGGCATCGAACAGCCACGGCGCGCGGCGGCGCACGCCATTGCGATGGCGCAGGAACTCCGGCCAGTTTTCTTCATCGGGCACCAGCAGCTCGGCCGGTTCCAGCCGGGCCAGCTCGGCCTCGAGCGCGTCATCGGTGTCGACTTCATTGACCAGGAAGCGGCCGCCGGCAAGATCGGCCCAGGCCAGGCCGTAACCGGCCTTGCTGCGCGACAGCGCCATCAGCAAGGTGTCGCGGCGTTCGTCCAGCAGGGCCTCGTCGGTGACCGTGCCAGGGGTGACCACGCGGACCACCTTGCGCTCGACCAGGCCCTTGGCCAACGCCGGGTCGCCGATCTGCTCGCAGATCGCCACCGATTCGCCAACCGCCACCAGCCGCGCCAGGTAGCCTTCAAAGGCATGCACCGGCACGCCGGCCATCGGGATCGGCGCGCCGCCGGAGCTGCCACGCTGGGTCAGGGTGATGTCGAGCAGGCGCGCGGCCTTGCGCGCGTCGTCATAGAACAGTTCGTAGAAATCGCCCATCCGGAAGAACAGCAGCAGGTCCGGGTACTCGGACTTGGCTGCGAAGAACTGCTTCATCAACGGGGTGTGTTCGGGCTTTTTCTCGGTCACGCGCAATCCACTTCAATTTGCCGGGCGGCGGCATAGGGCCGCTATTGTAGGCGCAGTGTCGGGGATGGACGAGGCCGAGGCTTTGGAAAGCGATAACCGCGACGCGGGTTGTGGCGAAGCGGCTGCCAGCGTGTGCTGGCGGAGGGGATGTGCCCGGCTTTCCTGAATGCTTGACCGCTGTGCGGGTTGGGGGGCAGTGCCGACAGGATGGTGATCCTCCGGTCGGCATGCGTTTACCTGGCTGGCCGAGGCCGGCTGCAACGTTGTGGTGGAGGCGCGTTGTTCGGCAGCATCCTGCGTCCGGCAACGAGAGGAGGGCGCCTGCACTGGGGCCATCGATGTGTCAGTCGGTGCCTAGAAATTCCAGGTCAGCGATACCCCGGCCGTACGGAAGCTGTCCGGTGAAAGGTATTGCATCACTCCACCGTTGTTGATGAGTGGGCCGTAGTCGATGAAGCTGCGGTAATGCTTGTCCAGCAGGTTGCGCGCGTACAGCGATACTTCCCATTGGCCATCCTCGGCACCGATGCCGATGGAGACATTGGCCACGCCATAACCCCGGGTTCTGGTGGAGGACTGGGCAGCGCTGTTGTAGAAACTGCTCTTGTAGCTCCAGCCGGCATTGGCATTGACGGCCAGGCCGTTGCCGAGGGCATGATAGTAGTTGCCATTGAGGGAATAGCTGTATTTGGAGACATACGGTGGCGTGAATCCGGTCAAGTCGGCTTGCAGCACGCCATCGATGAGGTGACAAGGTGCGTCCCGGTTGGCCTCGCAAGTGGTGAAGTAGTCGCGGTAATCGGCATCGGTGACCGCGCCGGTGGCGATCAACGAGAAGTCCGCGGTGGGGCGCCAGCTGACTTCAAGTTCCGCGCCCTTGGTGCGCATTTCGCCCGCGTTTGACATGGCAAAGCCCAGGGTTTCCGGAACGTAGACCTGTGCCTGGAAATCCTTGTAGTCGGCCTTGTACAGGCTGACGTTGACGGTCAAGCTGCGGTCGAAGAACTGAGTTTTTGCACCGAGTTCGTAGGCCGTGGATTTCTCCGGTTGGATCTGGTTTGAGCGGTTGGAGGTCGGGTCGATGGTGGGGCCCTTGTAGCCGGTCGCGACGTTGGCGTACCACATCAAGTTGGCGTTCTGCTGGAACTGCAGTGCGACCTTGCCGGACACGTTTTCCTTGCTGATTTCGGCCTGCGATGGAAACACGTTGCCCAAATAGACAACCGGCTTTCCTTCCGCGGTAGGCATCTCGATTGGGGTCATGGAGGCAACCACCTTGTCGTGCGTATAGCGCAATCCGCCACTGGCCGACCAACGATCACTCAGTTTGTAGCCAACATTGGCGTAGAGCGCGTGGCTCTTGGTGTCGGCGTGGATATGCTGCCTGGGCCCGGTGAGTGAGAAATACTCGCTGGGCGGCACAAGGTCGTAATCGAATCCGCCATAGCCGTAGTACTCATAGGTGCTGTCAACGTTTGCGTAATAGGCGCCCAGGACATAGTCCAGTCGCTCGTCGTGCGCGGTGCCGGCCAGGCGGAACTCCTGGCTGATCTGATGCGCGCGGATCGTGGTTATGTTCTTGTTGAGGAAGTCCGCCGGTGTCTGGTCGATGTCGTGCACCTGGTTGACGGTTGAGCCGCGATAGGCGGTGATGGACGTCAACTGAGCACCGTTGGCAAGCCGCAGGTCGGCCTTCGTTGAAAAGCCGGTTACGCCCTGGAAGGAGAAGCCGTCCGAGTCGGCCTGGCTGGTGAAGCTGTTGCCGCCGATGTTCTGGAAGCCCGCGAGGCTGGCGTTGTAGTCTTCGTCCCTACCCAGACTGTAGAGCACACCCAGGGCGCGGTTGAACAGGGTCTGGCGTTCTGCCGCCACCAGGATGTCGAGTTGTTCGGTTGGCTTCCACAGCCACTTTCCGCGAACACCGCGTCCGGTCTGGTCGCCGATGTTCCAGTCGTGGAAGGCATTGGAGATGGCGCCGTCCTGGTCCTTGTAGTACGCGGAAAGCCGTAGTGCCGACGTGTCGGAGATGGCCAGGTTGCCGGTTGCGCGTGCGACATGTTCGTTGCGCTCACCCAGCGATAATGAGACCGAACCGCCGGTGGTGCCGATCTCCGGATTGCGGGTGCTGATGTTGACCACGCCGGCGGATGCGTTCTTGCCGAACAAGGTGCCCTGCGGGCCGCGCAGCACCTCGATGTGCTCGATGTCGCTGAAGCCTGCTACGCCGGGATCGCGGGGAATACCAATCACCACGTCATCGACCACGGTACCAACGGTCTGCTCGGAGGCCACGCTGAAGGCTTGTGTACCGATGCCGCGGACCTGGAAGCCGCCGCTGTTGGCGGTGCCTGCGGTGGCTGAGAACGACACGCCGGGGGCCAGATACTGCAGGTCGGAGATGTTGCTCAGGTTGGTGCGGTCAAGTTGCTCGGCGGTAACAACGCTGACCGAAATGGGGGTGCGCTGCAGCGGTTTGGCCTGGTGGGTGGAACGCACCGTCACCGTGTCCAGGTCCTTGGTAGTGGTTTCTGCGGCGCCAGCGGGATCTTCGGCCAGTGCAGGTTGTGCTGCTGCCAGTGCAGAAAGCAGGGCCAATGACAGGTGGGTACAACGCAGCCCGCTTCCGGAATTCCGGTGTTGGTGGGTGGTGGATTTCCTCATGCATTTCTCTCCGATGGTGAGGCAAGGAACCGGTGGGTCCGGTGGGTTTGTGCGTGGGTCTGTTCGCGCTGGTGCCCTGCTTGCCGACGTTTGCCGCAGTCGATGAATCCAACCGGGACGTGGTCAGCACGGCGATTCAAGGTGGGTCTGCACGGCGTTGTTGCGCCGTCTCCCGGTACGACGCAATGGCCGTGGCAAGCGCGCGACTAGCTGTGAGGAAGGAAGCTGCTACACGTTGGCGTAGCTGTTGTCGCGTCTGCTTGCTGTCGGCGTTGTTCGCTGCAAGCGTTGCAGCTGGGGGATGCTTGCCTTGGCAGTTGGATGTTTCAGCGACGCGCTTGCCGACCTTGTGCGCAGGATGGAGTGGCTGACTGCATCCGGAAATTGCGTATGAGGTCCAGGCCAGCAGTCTGCCAAGCGTTGGACGACCTGTTCTGTGCTGTCGAGCGGTCTCCACGAGCAATCAGCAGCAAGCGGCTTGCCGATGAATGCTGGTTGGGGTGTTGATGCTGCCTTGCGTTCCATTTCCGGGATGACTCCACGCACGTTGATCAATGCTTGTCACGCGTTGCGGGAGCGACGATGTTCACTCGGTAATGTTGGCGTCAATAGTTTGCTGCGAGATGCGCGATTCGGAACATTTCAGCGAAAAGTTGCGTTTGTTATTGAGCGGGATAGCTGATTGATTTTCATCAATGGCAACGATGCACATGTGCATGGTTTGTGTTTTTCCCGATAAGGATTACAGGGTTGTTTTCTGCGCCGGCGATGCTCTGTTGCGCAAATTTTTCGAATGAAAAGCGAGCGGCTGGATGCAGGAAGGAACGGATACTGCGACTGCGATGGGTACAGTGCGCTCTGCATGTCTGGGAGGGGATCTGCGTCAGCGCGAATCGAGGTGAACGGGGCGGATGTCGCCAGGGATCACGTGGTGGGCAGCGGATATGTGGCGCGCAGAGGCTGTTGCCTTGCGCGAGGCGTCCGGGTGCTCAGCGGTCGATGCAATTCACGGAGGCATGGATCCATCTGCAGCACTGGCTGCGGATCGTGGGTGCCGGTGCTGGTGGCAATCCAAGCATCAGCAACGAGCGTGCAGTAACGCCATGTCAGCCGGGTTGCTTAGGTGGCAAACGGATATCGCGGTATTGCCGGCACAACCGGACCATGACCCTGTGGGCCAGGGGCGAATCTGTTGTTTGTCGCTCCTGCGCATAGTCAGCTTCTGGTGCTCCAGCCTGGCAATGAAGGCTACTTCGCCGTCGTATTCGCGGTATCGACGCCACGTGCTATGCACGGCCGGTTTTGCGCTCTTTGCTGCTTTCCAGCATCCGCTGTCGGAAGAAGGGATACAGTGCGGCACTGAACAGTATCGCTACTGTGGCATACGCCAGCAGCTCGGCATCGGCACCAAGCAGTGCGTACAGGCAGTAGGCAACCGCCGCGGCGGCGGTGAACAGGCAGGCGGCGCGCATCCAGCCCTGCTCGCCGCGTTCCAGCGTGCTGCAGACCAGCGCGCCAGCGGAGAACAGGTAGGGAATGATGGTCAGCAGCACCGCGATATTGGTTAGCTGGTCGAACTGGCGGGCGAGGGTGGGTGAAGACGTCACCAGCAGCAGTGCGCTCATCAGCACAGCAACGATCATCAAGCCGGTGCCGGGCATGCCGTGTTTGTTGAGCTTGCAGAACACCTTCGGGAACAGACCGTCCTCGGCTGCCGCCTTGGCCGATTGCCCGACCAGCAGCATCCAGCCGCCAAGTGCGCCAGCCGATTTGAGGATCGCGCACAGTGCGATAACCAAAACGCCCCAGGGGCCGATCATCAACTCCGCGACATCGGCGAACGGCGCGGAGGAATCGCGCAGCTGCGCCATCGGCACCATGCCCATGATCACCAGCGAGCAGCTGATGTAGATCACAGCGGCCAGCGCCAGCCCGAGCAGGGTGGCGAGCGGAATATTGCGCTTGGGGTTGTCGATGACATCGGCCGATACCGCCGCGCTCTCCACACCCATGAAGGCCCATAGCGCGATGGACGCGCTGCGTGAGATGGCGGCGCTGTCTTCCATGCCGCTGACGTTCCAGCCGGCACTGAATAGTGCCGGATCGAACCACCACCAGCCAAAGATGGCGATGCCCAGTATCGGGATCAATGCCAGCAGCAAGGTCCCGGTCTCCAGCGCGCCGACCCAGCGGGCGCCGCGTGCGTTGGCCAGGCTCAGCAGCCAGATCACCGCCAGGGTGAAGCCCAGACGCGGATAGACATCCTGCAGCCAGGGCCAGAGATGGCTCAGGTAGCCGGTCACCACCAGGGCGATGGCGACGTTGCCGATCCAGTTGCCGAACCAATAGGCGTAGTTGCTGACGAAGCCGATGTAGTTGCCGAAGGCGTCGCGCGCGTAGGCGTAAGGGCCGCCGGGCTGCGGATCGAGTTGTGACAGGCGGGCGAACACCAATCCCAGCGCGATGGCGCCAGCGGTGGCGATCAGCCAGCCCACCGAGGAGATGCTGCCGACGGTGGCCAGATTGGCCGGTAGCAGGAATACACCGGTGCCGATCATGTTGCCGGCAACCAGCATGGTCGCCATGGTCAGGCCCATCTTCTTCGGGGTGGGGGAGCTCATGTCCAGGCCGGGTCGGAAGTGAAGTCGATGGTCAGCCAGAAGCGCCCCGAGCGTGAATTCAGCTGCGATGCGATCTCATCGCGCAGGCGGTCGACATCACCGATGCTGCCGAGCTGGGTGTCGGGTCTGGTCAGGATATGGATCTCGACGAACTGCATGCGCCCGATCTTGGCGACGTGGCTGGTGAAACCTTCGAACTGGTGCTTGGCGACGAACGCCTGCATCACCTGTTGCACGAGTTGGTCCAGTTCGCTTGGCGCTACCTGCAGGACTTCGCGTGCGGCTTTCCATGCTCCAAGCAGGGGTACCGGTAGCGTCGCCAAGGCGATACAGGCGAGCACCAAAGGGTCGAGGTAGGGAATCCAGTGTTCATGCGCACCACCGCGCAGTGCCAGGGCGATGGCGAAGGACAGCACCACGGCAAGGCTCATCAATCCGGTCAGCAGCCAGGCGCGTGCGTCCAGGCGCAGCAAGCCGGATTGCAGTCGCCGCGCGTGACGGCCAATCCACACCGCCATCGCCAGATCCACCACCGCCAGCAGGCCGGCCCAGAGCAGGCCGGGTCCCACACGGGTTTCGTGGCCGCCGTCGCTGAAGCCGATCACCGCATTGGCCAATGCATAGATGCAGGCCAGGCTGAGGATTGCACCGCCCAATGCTTCGACCATGGGCTCCAGGTGCCAGAACCCGTATTGGAAGCGTGGGCTCTGTTCGCGGGCCATCAAGCGCAGCACCGCAAGTGCGACCAGTGTCAGCGCCACATCCACGAGGCTGTAGATGCCATCGAACAGGATCGCTTGTGAGCGCGCGAGCATGCCGCCAAAGAATCCGATCGCAGCGACCAGGATGGTCGCCGCGATGGAGAGTTTCAGTACGCGTTGTTCCTGGCGGGTGCTGGTCATCTGATTGGTCGGCGGCCCGGTAGCCATGTAAGAGGAGCTAGGCTTTGAAAGCCCCTCTCCCGTTTACGGGAGAGGGGTTGGGGTGAGGGCGCTTTGAAAGCACGTGGAGCAGATTTTGATCTGAGTGGAGCCAAAGCCAAGGCCAAAGTGCAGGAAGCAAAAAAGCCAAAGACTCCCCTCATCCGCCCCTGCGGGGCACCTTCTCCCGCGTGCGGGAGAAGGGACCGCGGGCGACTGCGCTTACTGCGCGCTCAAACCTTCAAAACCTCCACCCGATAACTCGGCTTCTCCCCGCTGTTGTCGATGATCAACCCATGCACATCCGATTCAAACCCGGGGAAGCGGGCGTTCTGTTCGCGGGCGATGCGCAGCGACTGGATGATCGGTTCATCGCTGGCGCCAAAACGTTCGCCCGGCATGATGGTCGGGATGCCCGGCGGGTAGGGCACCAGCATGGTGCCAGCGACGCGGCCGCTGAGCTGGTCGATGTCCACCCGTTCGATCTCGCCACGCACCAGATGGTTATAAGCTTCGGCTGGCGTGATGACCGGCTCCGGCAGCTCAACGTACATCTCGCGCATCACCTCGGCCACCCGGAACTCACGGTTGAACTCGTGCAAGGCTGTGCACAGGTCGCGCAGACCCCAGCCAGCGTAAGCGGCGGCATTGTCTTCCAGCAGGCTGGGCAGTGACTGGCTCAGCGGTGCATTGGCGTCGTACAGGTCCTTGAACGCCAGCAGCTCGGTGACCAGAGTGCTCCATTTGCCCTTGGTGATGCCCATCGAGAACAGGAACAACACCGAGTACAGGTTGGTCTTCTCCACGGTGATGCCGCGTGACCACAGGAACTTGCTAAGCACCGCTGCCGGAACGCCCAGCTTGCCCATCTCGCCGTCCATCGACAGCCCGGGTGTCAACAGGGTGACCTTGATCGGATCGATCAGCACATAGTCGTCGGCGAGGTTGTCGAAACCGTGCCAGCGCGCATCCGGGCGCAGATACCAATCCGGGCGCGAGGTGGCCATCGGCTTGCTGCTGTTGCCCTTGGCCAGGGTGCGCTCCACGCCATCTGGCTGCCAGACCTTGAACCACCAGTCATCGCGGCCCAGGTCCTCGCTGACATGCAGCATCGCGCGGCGGAAGGCGACGGCTTCATTGTGCATTTCCTGCACCAGCGACTTGCCGGCGTCACCTTCCATCATCTTCGACGCCACATCGCAGGAGGCGATGATGCCGTAATGCGGACTGGTGGAGGTGTGCATCATGAAGGATTCGTTGAAGCGCTCCGCATCCAGTTCCCGCGTCGCCGCGTTACGCACATGGATCATCGATGCCTGCGAGAACGCCGCCAGCAGCTTGTGCGTGGAGTGGGTGGTGAAGATGATCGCATCCTGCTCACGCGGCTTGCCCTTGGCCATGCCGTAGTGGTTCTCATAGAAGGGATGGAACGCGGCATAGGCGTACCAGGCTTCATCGAAGTGCAGGAAGTCCACCGCTGTGCCGAGGTTGTCGGCGATCTTCTCGGCGTTGTAGCAGAGCCCGTCATACGTGGAGTTGGTGACCACCGCGATACGCGGCTTGGCACCGGGCTTGGCCGCCTTGCTGGCCAAGGGATTGGCCTGGATCATCTTCTGCAGTGCTTCTCCAGAGAACTGGTCAAGACTGATCGGCCCGATGATGCCGTGGGCATTGCGACTGGGAGTGAAGTACACCGGAATGCCGCCGGTCATGATCAGCGAGTGCAACAGCGACTTGTGACAGTTGCGGTCGACGAACACGATGTCGCCACGCGCCACCGTGCCATGCCAGACGATCTTGTTGGCAGTGGAGGTGCCATTGGTGACGAAGAAGGTGTGGTCGGCGCCGAAGTTGCGCGCAGCCTCGGCTTCGGCGTCACGGATCGGGCCGGTGTGGTCGAGCAGGGAGCCCAGCTCCGGCACCGAGATCGACAGATCGCTGCGCAAGGTGTTCTCGCCATAGAACTGATGCAATGCACGGCCTACCGGCGACTTGGTGAAGGCTACGCCGCCGGCATGACCGGGCGTATGCCAGGAGTAGTTGGACTGTGCCGAATGGTGGATCAACGCCTTGAAGAACGGTGGCAGCAGTTTTGCCATGTAGTCGTCGGCAGCACGCATCACCTGCCGGGCGATGAAGCTCTTGGTGTCCTCGAACAGGAAGATGTAGCTGTGCACGAACTTGAGCAGCTTGCTCGGTATTTTCTCGATGGTGCGACGTTCGCCGTAGAGGAATACCGGCAGGTCGGCACGACGCTGGCGCTGCTCACGCAGGAAGGCGAGCAGGCGCTGGAACTGGTCGTCATCGTCCTCGGTGCCGTCGATGGAGATCAATACCGCCGACGCAGCCACGTAGGTGCGTGCACCGGCGCGGGCGTCATCCAGGTTCAGGCCCGTGAGCACACGCTGGTCGCTCTTGCGCAGTTCCTCGGCCAGGGCGCGGATGAGGATGCCGGCGATACGTGGCGATTCGTAATCGGCATCGATGATGACGATCGGGTAGTCCAGTGATTTGAAGTACATGATGTTTTCCTATCTACCGAGCGGGGGATCAGTTCGTGCTGGGACGGGCGGTGCCATTCGGAGTGAATTTGGCCAGGCGCTGCTTGCGGCGCTCATCGCTGAAGAACGGATAGAACACGGTGATGAACAGTACGAACAGGAAGGCGTACTGCACGATGCTGCCGGACGAGCCATAGATGGCCCACAGGCAGTAGACGACGGTGATGCTGGTCAACACCCAGAAGGCGCCGGTATGGGCCAGCGTATGCGAGCGTTCCACCACGAAGTAGCAGGCCACGCAGGAATAGATGTAGGGCAGCAGGGTCAGCACCACCGCGGCCGAGGTGATCACGTCGAACTGCGCGGATGCGGTTGCCGAGGTGGAAGTGACCAGTACCGCCAATGTCATCAGGATGGCAACAATGAGTACACCCTTTACCGGTACTTCGTCCTTGTTGGTCTTGCTGAAAATGCTGGGGAACAGTCCATCGTCCGAGGCGGCCTTCGCACTCTGCGCGGTCAACAGGATCCAGCCACCGAGCGAGCCGGCTGCGCCAACGAAGGCGCACAGGCTGACCAGCGCACCGCCCCAGCCGCCAACCGCGTTTGCCGCGGCCAGTGCGAACGGCGCGTCGGAGACCTGCAGGTCGGCGTTGGGGACCATGCCCATGATCACCGACGAGCTGGCAATGTAGGCGATGGCCGCGAGGAACACGCCGGCCAGGGTGGCGCGAGCAACGTTCTTCTCCGGGTTCTCGACCACGCCAGCGGTCACCGACGCCGATTCCACGCCGATGAAGGCCCACAACGTCAGGGCCGCCGCGCTGGATACCGCGCCGAAGTTGGATTGGCCGGAGACGTTGTAAGCCCCCTTGAAAATGGCCGGGTCGAAGTAGAACCAGCCGAAGATGGCGATGCCCAGGATAGGCACCAGCGCGAAACTGGTGGTTACCGTCTGCACGCGGCTGACGAAGGACGGGCCGATCACGTTGGCGAAGCTCAGTGCCCACACCAGCAGCAGCACCGCGACACAGCGCGGCACCGGATCGGACAGGACAGGGAAGAAGTAGCTGAAGTAGCCGACCGCCGCGATCGGGATGGCGACATTGCCGATCCAGTTGGCGAACCAGTAGATGGTATTGGTCTGGAAGCCCATGTAGGGGCCGAACCAATCACGTGCATAGGCGTAAGGGCCGCCTGCTTTTGGTGCCAGCTTGCCGAGTTTGGCGAACACGAAGGCCAGCAACAGTGCACCGGCGGTGGTGATCAGCCAGCCCCAGATCGAGGCGGTGCCGATCTTGGCCAGGCTGGAAGGCAGCAGGAAGACGCCTGAGCCCATCATGTTGCCTGCCACCAGGAAGGTCGCGCCAACGACCCCGATTTTCTTCTGACCTGCCATGACTATCTCCTCTCACCGGCAATGCCGGGTAATTCGATGGGAAGGACATTGCGTGAATCGTTGGGTGGCCCGCCGCACTTGAGGTGCGGTCATCGGCTGCCTGTTACTTGATGAAGTTGTATTGCAGGCTGCCCTGCAGGCGCAGGGTGTCCGCATCGCGGCCGTCCTGCAGTTGCTGCTGGCCGTAGAGCAGTTCCATGCCCATGGTCCAGGACGGGGCAGGGCTCCAGAGCAGGTTCAATGCCGCGTAGCGGCTGCGCCGGAATGCATCGCCGGCCAAGGCATCGGCGCTGTCGATCTGCAGTTGCCCGTAGATCAGGTTGGAGCGCCACAGGTCCGACCAGTAGTGGGTATAGCCGAAGAAGCCGCCACGCAGTGGCAGCGCCTTGAGCCGGCCGTCGATATCGAGGGCGGCATCGAGATTGGAACCGGTGAGGTCGGCGGTATAGCGGCTGATGCCCTTGCCGCCAATCAGGCCGAACAGCAGCAGGTCACGCTCGGCTACCGCGTAGGAACCACTCAGCTGCAGGCCGCCGCCGACGGTGCGGTCGCTGCGGCCATCGCCGTCGTAGCCAAGGCTGCGCAGCACCGCGCCCAGCTGCAGGTGGCCCCAATCACGCTCCATGCGTGCGACCAGGCTGATGTCGGGCAGGTGCTCGGTCTTGCTGTCGTTGTCGCCGGTGTTGGCGAGCTGCGAATCGGGGTTTTCAGCCGCCACGGTCAGGCTGTTGCCCTTGCCCAGCGCGAAGCTGTGGTGGATGCCTGCCACCAGCAGGTAGCCGGCTGCGCCGGGGCCGGCAAAGTCCAGTGTGTCCGGCAGCGAGTCGGCATCCATGAAGGTGGAATAGCCGTAGCCCGCATAGGTATTGCCCAGCTGGCCGTAGGCGTGGCGCAGGCGGAACTCGTAGCTGTCGCTGCTGCCGAAGAAGTCGTTCTCCAGGTAGAAGCGCAGCTTGCCGTGTGTGGTGGGGCGCCGTGCCTCGAAGCTGAAGCGGGTCTGCTTGGCGTGCATGCCGAAGTGCGAGACATCGCGGTGCGGGCTGTCGACCGGAATCGACGAGGTGATGAACTGCTCGGTGTCACCGGCGGCTCGCCGGTCTGCAATGGCGTCGAGTTTTGCGTAGCCACCAAGCCGGATCATTGTCTCGGTGCCCGGGATTGCGATGAATCCTTTCAGTTCCGGGTCGGTCGGTGACGGTGCGTTGTCCAGGCGCGAGGCAGCTGTGGAAGGGTCTGCGACCGAGTCACGCGCTGGCAGTATGCTCTGTGCGGTGATTGCTTTGCCGGTGCCGGCAGCTGTTGTATCCAGGGGGGAGGTCGCGGCAGGCGGCGGAAGTGGTGGAGGTTTTGGGGTGGGATTTGCCTGTCCTTGCTCCAGTGCATCCAACCGCGCGTTGAGCGTTTGCAGATGCTGCTGCGCCTGCGCGATCTCCGCCCGCAGCGCGGCAACGGAGTCCTGCGCGCCTGCTGCGCCGGGCAGCAGCGCAAGTGGCAACAGTGTGGCCAGCGTCAGTGGTTTCATCGCCTGTTCCGTGGAGAAGAAAACGTCACTCACGGCCGGAACATATCCCCGCCGCGATTCACCTATCGCTTGCGTGGCGACACGCTGACTGCCCCCTCAGGCCTGCGTGAAACCTGCCTATTTACCATCGTTGAAATCAGGTTATGACTACGTGAATTTAGGATGAAACCTAATGTCATAAACCGTGATTTCTGATAGCTGAAAGGGCTTCAGTCTGCGCGCTCCACCTGGCCTGTTTCCAGCGGAACCCGGCTGCCATCCAGCAGCCCACGACTGAGTTGTCCATCCTCGATGAACAGCAGTTCGCCGTTCTCGCCGTCCTTGATGCTGCTGTCGATGGCGATGATGCGATCACCGTGGAAACTGCTCACGTGCGGCATCGAGGTGTGGCCGACCACGATGCGCTTGAGCCCGAGCTGGTCCAGCACGGTCTGCACGCCAGGAGTATCCAGCTGGCCATTGAAGTAGCCGCGGTACCAGATCGGGCTGGTCTTGCCGTCGTACAGCGGTGCGGTGATTGGATCGGCCTTGACCTCGGCCTTGGGTCGGCCCAGCGAGGCCTGGTACGCGGCGTTGGTGGCCGCTGGATCGAGCGCGAGTTGCAGTGCGTCGGGCGAAACACCGCCATGCAGGAACAAGGTATCGCCGATGCGCAGCAGCACCTGGCGCGTGCGCAACCATTGCCCGATCACCGAATCGCTGCCATACAGTTGCGGATAGCTGCGGCCGAGCAGTTGGGCGCTGCGCAGGTACTTGGGATTGACGTAACGCAGGTCGTCGTACAACACCATCGTTTCATGGTTGCCGAGCACGAAGTGCACTGCACCGCCAGCCTGCGCGGCCTGTTGCTGCAGGCTGTAGAGCAACCAGAAGGCTTCGGTGACCTGCGGGCCTCGGTCGAATACGTCGCCGGCAATGACCAGCGTGTCCTGGCCCAATGCCCAGTTGTCGTTCCTGTCTATCACGCCATTTGCACGCAGCAAGCGGCGTAGCAGGTCGTACTGGCCATGGATGTCGGAGACGGCGACGATGCGCGGCACCGCGGGTAGTGTTGCAGCAGCTGGCGTGGCGAGCGCTGCGATATCCAGTGGATGCGGATAGCCGCACTCCGGTGCGATCGCACGGGTGATATCGCGCCTTGCTCTCACCTTTCGCGAGACCACCCGGTCGTCGCAGACCCATTGCGCCTGCAATCGCTTGCCATCGCGGAACACATAGGGGCCATCGGCCTGCACATGCGCCGCTGGCTGCGGCACCTCGCGGGCATTGGCATCCAGGGCGGGCAGGGCATTGCACAGCAGCAGGATGGGCAGGACGCGGAGGATGGGCATTGCAGGCTTCCAGAGGCGGGTGACCGTTTGCACCCGCCTGCAGCCTATGCGTTCGCTGCACCGGCAGCATGTGCTATCGGTTGGTGCTGCCTGCTCCTCAATCGCGGCGCAGTGCGCTACGGCCCGGCGCGGTGGGCAAGGCATCGCTGCCCAGTACGACGCGATTACGGCCCTGTTTCTTGGCCTGGTACATGGCGGCGTCGGCGCGTGCCATCACCCGCTCGTAGTCCGGGTGGCCGTCATACAAGGCCACGCCGATGCTGGCGCTGATGGGCAGAAGCTGGCCATCTGCAAGGGTGACCGGCGTATCGACCAGGCGCCGGCACAGGCCTTCGGCGATCACCATGGCCTGGCGTTCCTCCACCGCCACCAGCACGACGACGAATTCCTCGCCGCCGTAGCGGAATACGTAGTCGCTGCCACGGGTGAACTGGCTGAGGATGCCGGCGACGTGTTGCAGGGCGCGGTCGCCGGCTTCGTGGCCGTGCTCGTCGTTGATGGCCTTGAAGTGATCCAGGTCCAGCAGCAGCACGGCAAAACTGTCCCCGGACTTTTCCGCCAGCTCGATCTCGCGGCGCAGCACGGTGGGCAGGAAGCGGCGATTGAGCAGGTTGGTCAAGGCATCGCAGCCGGCATCCAGTTCGCCGATGCGCTCGAACAACATGCCAAGCAAGGTACGGATCTGGCTGACCTTGGAGCGCACATCCTGCAGCTGCGCGGTACGCGCGGCAGGGTCGCTGTCCTGCTGCAGGGTGTGCTGCAGCAACTGGTCGACGTCTTGGATCAAACCGCTGATCTGGCGGGTTTCGGAGCTCTCGCCAAAACTCGGAATGCCTTTGTGGTTGAACCAGAGACCAAACTCCGAACGCGCCAGGGTCTGGAAACTGCCCAGGTCGCCCTGCGCCGCCAGTGCGTACAGGAGGGTGTTCTCCCAGTCCAGCAGCAATGCACGCTGGCGTTCGCGCTCGGTGCTGACGTTCTGCACCAGCGAGAACAGCCGGTAGGCGGCATCCGTGCGTGAGGAACGTTCCCGTGCGTTGGAATAGGCCAGTGTCATACCCTCCAGCGCGATGTCGAACGATGCGGTGAGGCTGGCAATGGCCGCATGTGCAGCCTCGCCGTGTCCGGCCTGCGCGCCGATCAGCTGGAACAGGCGTTGCTTCAGCACGCGGGTGCCACGGGTAACCAGGTCTACCGGTATGCCCACGCGTGCATGCACATCGCCGATGACGCGCTGGTTGGCGATCAGCTGCTCGACGTTGTCGGGCGTTGCGCGCAGCAGGTCCCTGACCCAACGCTGCATGGCCGGCTGCAGTCGTACCCGGACCTGGTCATGTGACATCGATCGTGAGGCACGCGCGTCGTTCATCATGACCTTGTAAAAATGCGCGGCCAGTTCAGCGGCATGCGCGTCGGCCAGGCTTGCGAGGATCTGGCTCGCATCGGTGCCAGCGGCATCGAGGCTGTGTTTCCAGGCATCTGCGAGCGCGCTGCTGTCGGTGTCTGGGGGTGGTGCGGGGACGATGTTCATGCGTACGACCGGTAAAGTGCCAAGAGGCAGCCGACTATTATCGGCAGCAACAACAGGTTTTTGAGGACGTTGTGTTGATGGTTGGATTCACTGTTTGTTCAAGTTCACTTGTGCTGGGCACCCCTATCGGAATGGCGCAATGATCAGCGCCGGCCCGTTTCCGTTGAAGGCGCTGGTTGCCCTGTTGGCGCTGGCGATTGGCTGGTTCTTCGCGCGCGCATTGGCACCTGCTGCCGATGGAATGCGCAGCCGCGCTGGTGCGGTGGTGCTGGATGCGTTTCTGCTGGGTTTGCTCGGCGCTCGCCTGGGTCACGTGGCGCTGCACGCTGGCGACTACCTGCCGCAGCCGCTGTCCATCATTCGTCTGGGCGATGGTGGCTATTCGATCTGGGCGGGCCTGCTGGTCGCGGCGGCCTATGCAATGTGGAAGACCCGCCAACGCGTGCTGCGCAAGCCAGTGTTGCTCGGTCTGGCCGCGGGTGCGGCGTTCTGGGCAATCGGCGGCATGTCGTTGTTTGCAGTGCAGCGCTCGTCCATTCCGTTGCCGGATGCGGTGTTGGTTGATATGCAGGACAAGCCTGCGCCGCTGGCTGTCTTTGCTGGCAAGCCAACCGTGATCAATTTGTGGGCGACCTGGTGTGGCCCGTGTCGGCGCGAGATGCCGGTGCTGGCACAGGCGCAGCAAGCGCATCCGCAGGTGCAGTTCGTATTCGCCAATCAAGGCGAAACCCGCGACGAAGTCGCCGACTATCTGCGTGCCGAGAACATGCAGTTGGGCAACGTGCTGCTGGATGCCGAGTCGCAGGTGATGCAGCAGACCGGCGCTCGTGCATTGCCGACAACGCTGTTCTTTGGCGCCGATGGCCGGTTGCGCAATGTGCACATGGGCGAGCTGTCGCGCGCCACCTTGGAAGCGCGCCTGCGCGAAATGCAATAACCCCTTTCCTGAAAGAGACACACGATGATGCGTTCCCGTTCGATGTTGCTGTTGTTGTCCGCCATGACGCTGACGCCGCTGGCCTGCGCACAGACCGCTACTGCCCCGGCGGCTACTGCGGCAAAGCCGGCTGCGGCCAATGAGCCGGCGGTAGTGAAGACCCTGCGTTCGCAGGGCGTGGAGTTCATGGGCACGTTCGAAACGCCGGTTGGCCTGACCGGCTATGCCGGCGTCGCCGGCCAGCGACCGCTGGGCGTGTACGTGTCCAAGGATGGCGAGTACGCAGTGGTTGGTACCCTGGTCAACGCCAAGGGTGAGGATGTCAGCGCCGCCAAGCTCAAGGAGCTGGTGTCCGGGCCGATGGGCCAACAGGCCTGGGCCAAGGTGGAAGCCAGCCATTGGGTGCGCGATGGCAAGGCCGATGCGCCGCGCGTCATCTATTCCTTCAGCGATCCGAACTGCCCGTACTGCAACCGCTTCTGGGAAGCGGCGCAGCCGTGGGTGGCCGCAGGCAAGGTGCAGATCCGGCAGATCCTTGTCGGCGTGATCCGCGAGGACAGTGCCAACAAGGCCGCTGCGATTCTGGGCGCAGCCTCGCCGGAGCAGGCGCTGATCCAGAACGAACGTGATTTCGCCAAGGGCGGCATCAAGCCGCTGGCGACGGTGCCGGCGGCAGTGCAGGCCAAGCTGCGTGCCAACGAGGCCTTGATGCTTGATCTGGGCTTCCAGGGCACGCCGGGCATCCTGTTCAAGGATGCCGATGGCACGGTGCAGATGCGTTCGGGCATGCCGCAGGGTGATGACATGCAGACGGTGCTTGGCCCGCGCTGATCACTGAACCGGGCGGCGGCGATGTAATAGTCTCCGCCGCCACTGGCTGACTAAGCTGGCCCCGCTATGAGGAGCCAGCCATGAGTCACGACCACAACCATCTGCCCAGCGAAATCCGCCACGAGAAACCACTGTGGTGGGCGTTGGGCCTGACCACCGCCTATCTGGTAGTGGAAGTCATTGGCGCGTTCTGGACCAACAGCCTGGCGCTGTTGTCCGACGCCGCGCACATGGCCACCGATGCGATCGGCCTGATGATCGCCTTGACCGCTGTTCGCCTGAGCCGGCGTCCGCCCGATGCCAAGCGAACCTACGGTTATGCGCGGTTGGAGGCTTTGGGCGCGGTTGCCAATGGCCTGCTGCTGTTCGGCGTCGGCGTCTACATCCTGTTCGAGGCCGTGCAGCGCTTCCAGCAGCCGCAGGACATCGCCTCCACCGGCATGATGTGGGTGGCTGCATTCGGCTTGGTGGTGAACCTGATCGCGATGCGCCTGCTCAGCGCAGGCAGCGGTGAAAGCCTCAACGTCAAGGGCGCCTACCTGGAAGTGTGGAGTGACATGCTTGGCTCGGTGGCAGTGATTGCCGGCGGCCTGATCATCCACTTCACCGGTTGGACCCTGGTGGATCCGATCCTGGCCGTGCTTATCGGCCTGTGGGTGCTGCCGCGCACCTGGGTGCTGCTGCGCGATGCGATCAACGTGTTGCTGGAAGGTGTGCCCAAGGGCGTGGTGCTGGCGGATATCGAGGCTGCGCTACGTGGGCATGCTGGTGTCGCCGGTATCCATGATCTGCATGTATGGGCGCTGGCATCAAGCACGCCGGCCTTGACCGTGCACGTGGTGATGCAGGATGGCCAGGCGCCGGATGTACTACGTCGACAGCTGGCGGACCTGCTGCATGAGCGGTTTGATATCGACCATGTGACGGTGCAGGTTGAGGCAGATCACTGCGGCGATGATTGCGCCGACAAGAAGGCGGCTGGCGGTGACCACGACCATGATCATGAAGGTCATGCGCACGGGCCGGATGATCAAGGCCATCATGGGCATGTGCATCGCTAGACGTCCGGTGGATTTTCGGCTTTGTAGGAGCGGCGTAAGCCGCGAAGCTGAGGCTGCTGAAATCACCGGAATCACGGCAATCTGATTGATCTGTGGCTTCGCGGCTTACGCCGCTCCTACAAAAATCGGGGGCTCGGCATTTTCTGTAGGGCCACTGCCGAGCATGGCTCGGCACTACAGATTGAACGAAAAACGGAGCCTTTCGGCTCCGTTTTTCGTTCAAACAACCAACCCGCAGGAGCTCAAACCACCGGCTCACGCAGCTCCGGCATGTCCCAGCCCTTGCGTGGTGCGAAGCGGTCGCCATGGCGCGCCTGCAGGGTCTTCAGCTTCTCAACCAATACGTCCACACCAGTCGCGCGGATATGCTGGATCGGGCCGCCACGGAACGGGGCGAAGCCGGTGCCGAAGATCACCCCTGCATCAAGCAGGTCGGCATCGGCGACCACGCCGTCGTGCAGGCAGGCCACGGCTTCGTTGAGCAGCGGCAGGATCAGGCGGTCTTCCAGGTCCGACGGTGGCTGGTAGTCCTTGGCCACTTCCGGCTTCACCGCGCGACCGTTCTCCCACTTGTAGATGCCCTGGCCGTCCTTCTTGCCGCGCTTGTTCGGCTCGACGGTCGCCAGTGCGGCCGGGATCTGCAGGCCGAGGAAGGGCGCCAACTCCTTGCCCACGCCAGCAGCCACGTCCAGGCCAACCGTATCCAGCAGCTCGATCGGGCCCATCGGCATGCCGAACTTGACCGCCACCTTGTCGATCACCGGGCCGGGGATGCCTTCGGCATACGCGGTGGCGGCTTCCAGCATGTACGGGAACAGCACGCGGTTGACCAGGAAGCCGGGCGTGCCGGCCACCGGCACGGGGAACTTGCCCAATGCCTTGCAGAAGGCGGCCAGGCGCTTCTCGGTTTCTGCCGCCATGCCGTCGTGGTGGATGATCTCCACCAGCGGCATCTGCGCGACCGGGTTGAAGTAATGCAGGCCGGCAAACTGCGCCGGGCGCTGGATGTGGTCGCGCAGCTCGACCAGCGGGATCGAGGAGGTGTTGGTGGTGAGCAGCGCATCGGCCTTCATCTTCGGCTCCAGCGTCTGGTACAGCGCACGCTTGGCTTCCGGGTTCTCGATGATGGCCTCGATCACCAGATCGGCATCGGCAACGCCGTCACCGACCAGATCGGCCTTCAGCCGTGCAGCCACTTCCGGGCGTTTGCTCTCATCGCGCACCTTCTTGTCGAACAGCGCCTGCGCGCGGGCCATGGCCGGGTCGATAAAGCGCTGCTCGCGGTCCTGCAGGGTCACGTTGAAGCCCTTGTAGGCCGCCCAGGCCGCAATATCGCCGCCCATCACGCCGGCACCGACCACGTGCACGTGCTTGATGCCCGAGTCCTTGCCGCCCAGGCCCTTGAGCCGTTCGGTCAGGAAGAAGATGCGGATCAGGTTGCGTGCGGTCGGGCTGCTGGCCAGCTTGACCACGGCGCGGCGCTCGGCGTCCAGGCGCTTCTGGATCGGGCTGCCGCCGGTGCGCTCCCAGGTGCTGATCAGCGCGTAGGGCGCCGGGTACTGGTCCTTCTTGGCCTTGCGTGCGACCTGCTTGGCCATCTGCGGGGCGAGGATCTTGCGGGCCAGGAAGGTATTGGTGGCCCAGGCAGTCGCGCGCTGCTTGAACGGGCGGGTCACGCCGGTCTGCAGCAAGGCGACCGCCGCATCGACCAGCACCGCCGGGGCGGCGACCTTGTCAACCAGGCCGATAGCACGCGCGGCCGAGGCCGACAGGGTGCGGCCGGTCAGCATCATGTCCATCGCCGCCGGCGCACCGACCAGCTGTGGCAGGCGTGCACTGCCGCCCCAGCCCGGGAAGATGCCCAACTGGGTCTCTGGCAGGCCGATACGGGTGGATTGATCGTTGGAGGCCACGCGGTAACGGCAGGCCAGCGCCAGCTCGGTGCCGCCGCCCAGGCAGTGGCCGTGGATCGCGGCGACGGTCGGGCAGGGCAGTTCGGCCAGCTTCTGGTAGACGCTCTGGCCACGGCGGATGGCGTCATTGACGGTGCCGCGGCGGTCGAACTCCTGGAATTCCTTCAGGTCGGCGCCAGCGATGAAGCCGGCTGCCTTGGTCGAGCGCACCACCACGCCCTTGGGCGGGTCGATGGCCAGGCGCTCGACGATGTCGCCCAGTTCCAGCAGCACGTCCTGCGACATGGCATTGACCGGGCTGTCCTTGCGGTCGAGGCTGAGCACTGCCACGCCATCCTCGCGCAGCTCGGTTTGCCAATGATTGAAGCGGAGCCCGTCGAAGCCTGAGAGCATGGGACGTTCCATCCGGTTGTGTATGGAGAAGACCGCTATGATCCAGAGGTTGTTTCCCTGCCGTCAAATCCCAATGTCTGGAATTGTGTTGGGCTTATCTGGTCAGCGCCCCTGGAGGTTAGCCGAACGGGAGTTAAAAGCTGGTGCGGTGCCGCTGGGACAGGGTGCTGAACTTTTGCCGCGAACAGCGGTCATATTGCCCGACGTCGGTTGGGCTGACAGGAGTGCGGCCCGTTATGGCCGAGGTTGAAACACCGCAGGAGCTGGACCTGGAACTGGTCCGGCGTGTGCAGCGCGGCGAAAGCGCGGCGTTCGATGTGTTGGTACGCAAGTACCAGCATCGGATCATCGCGTTGATCGGGCGCTACATCGCCGACTGGAGTGAATGTCAGGACGTGGCCCAGGACACTTTCGTGCGCGCTTACCGTGCGCTCGGGAATTTCCGTGGCGACGCCCAGTTCTATACCTGGTTGCATCGGATCGCAGTGAATACCGCAAAAAACTATCTGGCAGCACACAACCGGCGCCCCCCCACCGACGACATCGAGATCGGTGACGCCGAGCAGTTCGACAGTGGGGTCCGCTTGCGCGACAACGACACGCCCGAGCGTGAGTTGATGCGCCAGGAACTGGAACAGACCGTGATGAAGGCGGTTGATGCGTTGCCCGAAGAGCTGCGCTCAGCCATTACGTTGCGAGAGGTGGAAGGCATGAGTTACGAGGATATCGCGCAGAAAATGGGATGCCCGATCGGCACGGTGCGGTCGCGGATCTTCCGTGCCCGCGAGGCCATCGATACACAGCTGCGTCCCTTGCTGGATACCCCCAGCGCTACCCGTGAACGGAGTCGCGTATGAACCCGCAAGGCCGTAACCCGGTGTCGGCCGGTGCTGCGCCGGACAAATTCGAATTGCACTACCGCCAGCAGCTGTCGGCGTTGGTGGATGGCGAGCTGGCCGCCGATGAGGCGCGCTTCATGTTGCGCCGCTTGGAGCACGACAGCGAGCTTTCGGCCTGCCAGGAGCGCTGGCAGGTAGTGGGTGACGTGATGCGCGGCCAAGCCTGCGCACCGGCGCCCCTGGATTTCAGTGCGCGCGTGCGTCAGGCGGTGGACGCGGATGCGTTGCAGAACGGGCCGCTCGTGGCCGCGACCGCAGCACAACGTGCGCCGCAACGTGCGCCGCAACGTGCCGCGCGGACAGGTTGGCGGCGTTGGGGCGGCGGTGCCGCTCTGGCTGCCTCGGTGGCTGCCGTGGCCTTGTTCATGGCCCGCGAACAGCTGCCTGAAACGAATGCACCGACGCCGGTCATCGCGACCACGGCGGAAGTTGCTCCCGCACCTGTGCAGCCTTCGGCCCCTACCGCAGCGGATGCCGGCAATGTCGCCGGTCTGGTTGCGGCGGCACCTGCGGTTGCCGCAGCCGTGACCCGTCGCCAGGATGCCAGCGCTCGCCGCGGTAGCGCGACCCGTACCCAGCAGGCAGCGCGGGCCGGTACCGCGCGCATGGCCGAGCCGCAACGGGCGATTGCTTCCGCGCCGGTAGTGCCGGCAACCCCGGCGCTGCGCCAGGACCCGTTTGCCACCGGCAATGGCGTGTTGCATGCACGGCCATGGCCACGCTCGACGGTGGCGCCGTCGCTGTCGCAGGGGGCGCTCAACGCCAGTTTCCCTGCGCAGGAGCAGGGTGGGGCGACGTTCTACCCGTTTGAACCGCGCATGCCGGCACAGGGTGCCGACGATGCCGAGTCGCGCAGGCTGTTGCCGCGTCAGTGAGTGTTGCTTGCCGGTCGTCCGCCTCAGGGCGACCGGTTTTCCCCGGATTCCAGGTTTGTGCGCTGTTGGCTGGCGTACCGGGCTTGGCTGTTCTTTCCCGCTTTGACTGAATTGGAGGCTCGAAGCTGATGACCCCACGTATCCAAAACAAGGTGTTTGGCCTGCTGGCGATGACCCTGCCATTGGTGGCCTGCGCGCAGAGCCCGGCACCGGAAGCGCCCGCGGCGCAGGCGACCGCCACCCGTGCCGCCCCCGCGCCGCAGCTGGTGCAGGGCCTGCCTGATTTCACCCAGTTGGTCGACCAGGTTGGCCCGGGCGTGGTCAAGGTCGATACCGTGATTGGCGCGCGCCGCAATCCGCGCGCTGCCCAGCAGGGCCCGGACATGGACCAGATGCCGGAGTTCTTCCGCCGCTTCTTCGGTCCGGATTTCCAGATGCCGGGGCCGGGCCAGCAAGGACCGGATAGCGGGCCGCGTGGGCGCAGCATGGGTTCGGGCTTCATCATCTCCAATGACGGCTATGTGCTGACCAACCACCACGTCATCGACGGTGCCGAGTCGGTCAAGATCACCTTGAGTGATCGCCGCGAGTTCACCGCCAAGGTGGTCGGCAGCGATGCCCAGTACGACGTGGCGTTGCTGAAGGTCGAAGGCCGCAACCTGCCGACCGTGCGCGTGGGCGACTCCAATACGCTCAAGCCGGGCCAGTGGGTGGTGGCGATCGGCTCACCGTTCGGCCTGGACCACTCGGTTACCGCCGGCATCGTCAGTGCGCTGGGCCGCAATACCGGTGGCCAGGAGCAGCGCTATGTGCCCTTCATCCAGACCGACGTGGCGATCAACCAGGGCAACTCCGGCGGCCCCTTGCTGAATACGCGCGGTGAGGTGGTCGGCATCAATTCGCAGATCTTCTCCGCCTCCGGCGGCTATATGGGCATCAGCTTCGCGATCCCGATCGATCTGGCGATGAATGCGGTCGAGCAGATCAAGAAGACCGGCAAGGTCAGCCGCGGCCAGTTGGGTGTGATGGTCGGTGAGGTGACCAGCGACATCGCGCAGGGCTTCAAGCTGCCTGACAGCCGCGGTGCGCTGGTCAACCAGATGGTGCCCGACAGCGCGGCGGCCAAGGCGGGTATCGAGGTGGGTGACGTGATCCGTGCGGTCAATGGCACCGAGATCAATACCTCCAGCGAGCTGCCGCCGATGATTGGCGCGATGCCGCCCGGCAGCAAGGTGCGGATGAGCATTCTGCGTGACGGCAAGCCGCGCGATATCACCGTGACGCTGAGCGAACTGGCCGAGGATGCGGCGCGGCCGGGTAACACCGCTGCCGCTGGCGATGAGGCCAAGCCGCAGGCCGGCGCCAATGCCCTGCTGGGGCTGGAAGTGGCCGATCTGACCGCCGCCGAGCGTCGCCAGCTCGGCCTGGAGTCGGGCGAAGGCGTGCGCATCACCGGCGTTAACAGTCAGTCTGGCCGCGAGGCGCGTCTGGCCCCGGGGATGGTGGTGCTGCAGGTCGGGCGCGCCCCGGTGGGCAGCGTTGCCGCCCTGAACCGGGAGCTGGCCGGTTACAAGAAGGGTGACGTGGTCATGTTGCTGGTCCGCGCCGGCGCCAACAGCGCCTTCGTCCCGGTCCGCGCCGGCGAATAAGCCCGCCAGACCTTGTGATTGCAACGGGAGCCGCCTTCGGGCGGCTCCTTTCGTTCAGCTGCCGGCCAAACCCTGTGCGGGGCTTGGCTCCGGCATGCGATAATGGCCCGTTATCCTGACGACGCAGCGCCGCCGCCGCCACCTATGTCACATGATTCGATGCGGATGATCCGCAACTTCTCCATCATTGCCCACGTTGACCACGGTAAGTCCACCCTGGCCGACCGCATCATCCAGTTGTGTGGCGGCTTGACCGCGCGCGAAATGGAAGCGCAGGTCCTGGACAACAACCCGATCGAGCGCGAGCGTGGCATCACGATCAAGTCGCAGTCGGTGTCGGTGCCGTATACGGCCCGCAACGGCCAGACCTACTTCCTGAACTTCATCGATACCCCTGGCCACGTCGACTTCTCCTATGAAGTCAGCCGCTCGCTGGCCGCCTGCGAAGGCGCGCTGCTGGTGGTCGATGCGGCCCAGGGCGTGGAAGCACAGTCGGTTGCCAACTGCTACACGGCAATCGAACAGGGCCTGGAAGTGGTGCCGGTGCTGAACAAGATCGACCTGCCGACCGCCGATGTCGACCGTGCCAAGGCCGAGATCGAGGCGGTGATCGGCATCGACGCCTCCGACGCGGTTGCCGTCAGCGCCAAGACCGGCCTGAACATGGAGGAGGTGCTGGAGGCCATCGTGCACCGCATCCCGCCGCCGGCCGACCGTGGCAGCGACAAGTTGCAGGCGCTGATCATCGATTCCTGGTTCGACAATTACCTGGGCGTGGTCTCGCTGGTGCGCGTGATGCAGGGCCAGATCAAGGCCGGCGACAAGATCCAGGTCATGTCCACCGGCCGTTGGCATCTGGTCGACAAGGTCGGCGTCTTCACCCCCAAGCGTAAGGAAATGCCTGCGCTGCGTGCCGGTGAAGTGGGCTGGATCAACGCCAGCATCAAGGACGTGCACGGCGCGCCGGTTGGCGACACCCTGACCCTGCAGGCCGATCCGGCCTCCGAGCCGCTGCCCGGCTTCCAGGAAATGCAGCCGCGCGTGTTCGCCGGACTGTTCCCGGTCGACGCCGAGGACTACCCGGACCTGCGCGAAGCCCTCGACAAGCTGCGCCTGAACGACGCCGCGCTGCGCTTCGAGCCGGAAAGCTCCGAGGCGATGGGCTTCGGCTTCCGCTGCGGCTTCCTCGGCATGCTGCACATGGAAATCGTGCAGGAGCGCCTGGAGCGCGAGTACAACCTCGACCTGATCAGCACCGCACCGACGGTGATCTACGAGGTGCTCAAGAGCGACGGGACCATCGTGATGATGGACAACCCGGCCAAGCTGCCGCCGGTCAACCAGGTGGAAGAAATCCGCGAGCCGATCATCCGCGCCAACATCCTCACCCCCGAGGAATACATCGGCAGCATCATCAAGCTGTGCGAAGAGAAGCGCGGCAGCCAGATCGGCATCAACTACATGGGCAGCCAGGTGCAGATCAGCTATGAGCTGCCGATGGCCGAAGTGGTGCTGGACTTCTTCGACAAGCTCAAGTCGGTCAGCCGTGGCTACGCCTCGCTTGAGTACCACTTCGTGCGCTTCGAGGCCGGCCCGTTCGTGCGCCTGGACGTGCTGATCAACGGTGACAAGGTTGACGCCCTGTCGCTGATCGCCCACCGCAGCCACGCCGATCGTCGTGGCCGCGAGCTGTGCGAGAAGATGAAGGACCTGATTCCCCGGCAGATGTTCGACGTGGCCATCCAGGCCGCGATCGGCGCGCAGATCATCGCCCGTACCACGGTCAAGGCCATGCGCAAGAACGTGTTGGCCAAGTGCTATGGTGGCGACGTCTCGCGTAAGAAGAAGCTGTTGGAGAAGCAGAAGGAAGGCAAGAAGCGCATGAAGCAGGTAGGCCGCGTGGAGATCCCACAGGAAGCCTTCCTTGCTGTGCTGCAGATGGACAAGTAACAGTGAATCGAGAGTAGGGAATGGGGAGTCGCAACGGCCGAGCGGAAACGCTTTGGACTGCGCGGTTCCCTGCTCCCCATTCCCCGTTTCCATTCCGAAGGAACTTGAATGAAATGGTTTGAAATCATCCTGGTTGTGCTGACCCTGGGCTCGGGCCTGGTGGTGCTGCTGGACAAGCTGTACCTGCGCAAGCGCCGTGCCGAGAAGGCCAGCCTGCTGGACAGTGAAGAGCCGGCGGTAGTGGATTACTCGCGCGCGTTCTTCCCGGTGCTGGCGGTGGTGTTGATCCTGCGCAGCTTCGTGGCCGAGCCGTACAAGATCCCCTCCAGCTCGATGATGCCCAACCTGCTGATCGGCGATTTCATCCTGGTCAACAAGTTCTCCTACGGCTTCCGCCTGCCGATCACCAATACCAAGATCATCCCGGTAGCCGAGCCCAAGCGCGGTGATGTGGTGGTGTTCAAGCCGCCGCATGCGCCGGACCAGAACTGGATCAAGCGCGTGATCGGCCTGCCGGGCGACCGCATCGGCTTCCACGGTGACACCTTGTCGATCAACGGCGTGCCGATGGTCTACGAAGACCGCGGCGAGTACGTCGGCAAGGGCCCTGGCTCGGAAATGACCGGTGCCTCGCTGCTGACCGAGCAGCTGCCGGGCCGCAGCCATACCGTGCTCGAGCTGCTGGGTCGCGCCGACCCGCGCGGCCAGGGTGACTGGGTGGTGCCGGAAGGCCAGTACTTCGTGATGGGTGACAATCGCGACAACAGCGAGGACAGTCGCTTCTGGACCCAGACCCACTTCCTGCCGGAAGAGAATCTGCGGGGCAAGGCGTTCCTGATCTGGCTGAACTGTGAAGGCTGGTTCTGCAAGGGTAGTTTCGAGCCGTCCCGCATCGGGGCGGGCATTCAGTGAGTGGACAACGCGTGTCTGGGGAGATCGCAATGAAGCACAAGCAAGCAGGTATGACGCTGACCTCGTTCCTGATGGTGTTGGCGGTAGTGGGCTTCGGGCTTTACATCGGCATGAAGCTGTTCCCGATGTACCAGGAGTTCTATTCGGTCAAGGTGGCGATGAAGTCGATGGCCAACGAGTCAACCGGTGAATTCAATCCGTCGACCGCGACCCAGGCCTTTTTCAAGCGCATGGACATGAATTACTCCGACTCGGTCAAGCGCGACAACATCAAGTTCGAGCGTACCGATGGTGGCTGGCGGATGAACGTGACCTATGAGGTGCGCAAGCCGCTGATCGGCAATCTGGACATCGTAGGCAATTTCACAAATTCCCAGGATTTCACCTCAGGCAGTGCTCAATAAAACGTTCCAACGGGGTGACCTGATCGGTCATCCATTCAAGGACCAGGGTTTGCTGAAGCAGGCCCTGACCCATCGTAGTGCCGGTGCGCCGCATAACGAGCGCCTGGAGTTCCTCGGCGACAGCATCGTCAACATGCTGATTGCCGAGGCATTGTTCACCCGTTGGCCGAAGGCGGACGAGGGCGCGTTGACCCGCGCCCGCTCGGCGTTGGTCTGTGAAAGCGCGCTGGCGGTGATCGCGCGTACGCTGCAGCTGGGTGACCGGCTGACGCTGGGCCCGGGTGAGATGAAGTCAGGTGGCCATCGCCGCGACTCCATCCTCGCCGACACTTTCGAGGCCGTGGTTGGCGCCATTTATCTGGACGCCGGTTTTGAAGCCTGCCGCGAGCGGATAATGCCGTGGTTCGAGGCCTCGCTGTCGGCGGTGCCGGCGGGCAAGCCCGAGAAAGATCCCAAGACACGCCTGCAGGAATGGTTGCAGGCCCGGCAGAAGACCCTGCCGGTATACGAGCTGGTATCGGAGACCGGCGACGACCACGCCAAGCACTTCCATGTGCGCTGTTGCGTGGCTGACCCCGCCGTAAGTACCGAAGGCGAAGGCACTTCGCGACGGCTGGCCGAACAACAGGCGGCAGCCGCCGCAATAGAGCAATTGGATTCCAAGTGAACGACACCTCCTCTCATCGCTGTGGCAGCGTCGCGGTCATTGGCCGCCCCAACGTTGGCAAGTCGACCCTGACCAACGCCCTGGTCGGCGCCAAGGTCAGCATCGTCTCCAACCGTCCGCAGACCACCCGCCACCGTCTGCTCGGCATCGCCACCTACCCGGAAGGGCAGCTGGTGCTGGTCGACACCCCAGGACTGCACCGCCAGCAGAAGCGCGCGATGAACCGGGTGATGAACCGTGCCGCGCGTGCCTCGCTGGAAGGCGTGGACGTTGGCCTGCTGGTGATCGAAGCCGGTCGCTGGGACGAAGAAGACACCCTTGCGTTCAACGTACTGAGCGATGCAGGCGTGCCGGTGGTGCTGATCGTCAACAAGGTTGATCGGCTGAAGGACAAGGGCGCGCTGCTGCCGTTCCTGCAGGAGATCACCGTCGGCCGCGAATTCGCCGCCGTGCATCCGATCTCGGCGCTGAAGCGCAATGGTCTGGACGCGCTGGTGCGTGACCTGATCGGGTTGGTGCCGGAAGGCCCGCCGATGTTCGGCGAAGATGAAATCACCGACCGCAGCCAGCGTTTCCTCGCGGGCGAACTGGTCCGCGAGCAGCTGATGCGGCAGCTCGGCGAAGAACTGCCTTACGCCACCACCGTCGAAATCGAGCGTTTCGCTGAAGACGGTGCGCTGCTGCGCATCGGCGCGGTGATCTGGGTCGAGCGCGAAGGCCAGAAGGCGATTGTCATCGGCAAGGGCGGCACCCGCCTGAAGGAAATCGGCGCCAAGGCGCGTCTGCAGATGGAGCGTCTGTTTGGTGCCAAGGTGTTCCTGGAAACCTGGGTGCGCGTGCGTGAAGGCTGGTCCGATGACGAGGCCGCGCTGAAGGCCTTTGGTTACGGCGAACAGTAAGGCTTGTTCCGGGAATCGGGAGGGGGGAGTCGGGAATGGAAACTGCCTGGTTCTTCCGCGATTTGCGGTTTCCGGCTTTTTTCTGGCCGCGAGGCAGGTCAGGTTGTGTAATGAAGACCGATGCTGCGACGACAGGTCGTAGCGATAGCCGGCTGCCAGGGAGCCTGACGAAGGCCGGTTGGATCACGGTCGCGGGCTGTTCCGACTCCCGATTCTCCATTCCCGACTCCCAGCCTTGAGATGCGCATCGACGACCAGCCCGCTTACGTGCTGCATGCCCGGCCTTGGCGCGAGACCAGCCTGCTGGTCGAGGTGCTGAGCTTGGAGCATGGGCGCCTGGGTCTGCTTGCGCGGGGGGTGCAGGGAGCGAAGAAGCAGGCACTACGCGCGGCCCTGCAGCCCTTGCAGGCAATCCGTTTTGACGCACAGCAGACTGGCGAGCTGGCGCAGCTGCGCCGGGCCGAAAGCCAGGATGTGGCGCCGCGCCTGCACGGCCACGCCATGCTTGCGGGGTTCTATATCAACGAACTGGTGATGCGGTTGACACCGCGGCAGGATCCCTTGCCCGAGCTGTATGTGGCTTACGGTGAGCTGCGCGGGCAGCTGGATCAGCCGGACACGCTGGCGTGGTCACTGCGTCGCTTCGAACGTGATCTGCTTGACGCATTGGGCTTTGGCTTCGACTGGAGTTGTGGTGCCGACGGTGAGCCCATCGACCCGGCGGCGCGCTATCGGCTGGATCCGTTGCAGGGCCCGCTGCGGCTGCTCAGTGAGCGCAACAACGAACGCCGCGCGCTGGCGACCGGTAGTGCGTTGCTGGCATTGGCCGAGGATCACCAGCCCGACAGCAGCGATGTTGCCAGCCTGCGCCTGCAGATGCGTGCAGTGCTGCTGCACCACCTTGGTGGTCGCGGACTCAAGTCCTGGGAAATGCTGGGCGAACTGGCCCGTCCACAACCGTAGTGCCGGGCCACGCTCGACAGGGGCCGCCCGCAGAATCCAGCCTGTAGTGCCGAGCCATGCTCGGCAGGGGCGTTACGCAAGATCCAGCCTCTGTAGTGCCGAGCCATGCTCGGCAGGGGCTCTACCGGGGAAACCTGTTGCCGAGCATGGCTCGGCACACCATCCGATCAGCGCAGCAAGGCGCTGACAGCACTGCCGAATTGTTGCCGTGCCTGCATCGATGCGGGGTCGTGATTCAGCTGGCGCACTGCAAATGCCAGGCGCGAGGCGCCAACAAAACCACAGCTGGCCTGCAGCTTGTGCAGCTGTGCATGCAGGGCTTTGTCGTCATGCTTTTCAAGTGCATGACTGACCGCATCGCGGGTGCCTGGCAACTCGGACAGGAACAGTTCGCGCAGTGCACGCACGTGCGCCTGTTGCCCGTTCAGGGCGTTCATCGCGGCTGACTCGTCCCAATCCAGCGCAGCTTCGGCAACGGCGCCGTCAGCCTTTGCAGTGGACCTGGTCAGCGCACGGCGCACGCTCTTGAGCAGCGCATCGCGACTGATCGGCTTGACCAGGGTTTCCTGAAAGCCGGCCTGTTGCAGCGTCATCTGCATTTCCTGACTGGTATCTGCGGTATGCGCCAGTGCAGCGGTGTGCGGGTGGCGTTCACGCAGACTGCGCAGAAGACCAGCGCCATTGCCGTCAGGCAGGTTCACATCGAGCAGCCACAGGTCGTAGCTGCCGCTCTGTGCCCAACGCAACGCGCTGGCGCACGAATCAGCGATATCAACCTTGGCCGGTAGCGATTCCAGCACAAACTGGAAGAAGCCCTGGCTGGTCATGTCGTCCTCGACCAACAACAGGCGCGGCAGGTTTCCTTGGTGATGCGTATTCATCTGCTGCCTCCATGTCAGCTACTGCCCGCATATTAGCGATGGCACCGTGATCTGCAAGTCATCGGGGTGTTCACGTTGAGCATCTGCGACAATGGCCGCCCTTTTGCCCGCAGCCTGTTGCCACGTGGCCCGATCCAGATCCCCCCGCATAGACAAGACCCCGTTCCAGACCGACATCCTCGACCTGAGCCACGACGGCCGTGGCGTTGCCCGCCGTGAAGGCGAGGGTGGCAAGGTCACCTTCATCAGCGGCGCGCTGCCGCAGGAAACGGTGATGGCCGAGCAGACCGGCAAGAGCCGTCATTTCGATGAGGCCAAGACGGTCGAAGTGCTGAAGGCCTCGCCGCATCGCGTCGAGCCGCGCTGTCCGCATTTCGGGGTGTGCGCAGGTTGCGTACTGCAGCACCTGGACGAGTCGCGGCAGATTGTCGCCAAGCAGCAGGTGCTGACCGACAACCTGACCCGCATCGGCCACGTCAGCCCGGGCGAGGTGTTGCCGCCGCTGGTGGGTGACAGCTGGGGCTACCGCCGCAAGGGGCGCTTCTCGGTGCGCCGCGTCGAGAAGAAGGACAAGACGCTGGTCGGCTTCCGCGAACTGGATCCGCGCTTTGTCGCCGATCTGTCGCAGTGCCTGACGGTGATCCCGGAGATCGGCAGCAAGGTCGGCGCGCTGTCCGCTTTCATCGAAACGCTGGATGGCAAGCGCGATATCCCGCAGATCGAATTCATCGCCGGTGATGCCGCCATCGCCCTCACCGTGCGCCACTTGGCTCCGCTCAGCGATGCCGACAAGCAGGCGTGGATCGCATTCGGCCAGGAACATGGCTTTGCGATCTACCTGCAGTCCGGTGGCCTGCACACCGTGGCCCCGTTGTGGCCGGCCGAGGGCGTGGCGCTGTCCTTCGCGCTGCCGCAGTGGGATGTGGACCTCGCGTTCCGCCCGCTGGATTTCATCCAGGTCAACGCCAAGCTCAACCAGCAGATGATCGCGCATGCGCTGACCTTGTTGGATGCACAACCGGACGAGCGCGTGCTTGACCTGTTCTGTGGCCTGGGCAACTTCACCCTGCCGCTGGCGCGCAGCGTGCGCGAAGTGGTCGGCGTGGAAGGCGAGGCCGGGCTGGTCGCGCGCGCCAAGGAAAACGCCGAGCGCAACGGTCTGGCCAACGCCGAGTTCCATGCCGCCGATCTGACCCTGGATCAGAGCGAAGCGCCGTGGATGAAGCAGGGCTTCGACAAGCTGCTGCTCGACCCGCCGCGTTCGGGTGCGATCGATGTGCTCAAGCAGTTGCCGCTGGATCAGTTCAAACGCATCGTCTACGTCAGCTGCCATCCGGGCTCGCTGGCGCGCGACGCCGGCTATCTGGTCAATGAGCAGGGCTTCACCCTGGTGTCCGCCGGTGCGATGGACATGTTCCCGCACACCGCGCACGTGGAAAGCATTGCCGTCTTCGAGAAGAGGTAAACGGTGGGTATCGAGATCGAGCGCAAGTTCCTCGTCACCAGCGATGACTGGCGGGCCGCCGCGCACGCCGTCATCCCGATGGCGCAGGGCTATATCAACGATACGGCGGCGATGGACAGCGGTGCGCAGAAGGCTTCGGTGCGGGTCCGCATCCAGGGCGACGAGGCCTACCTGAACATCAAGTCGCGCGAGCTCGGCCACACCCGCCAGGAGTTCGAGTACCCGGTGCCGGTGAACGAGGCGCGTGAGCTGCTTGCGCTGTGCGTCGGCGGCCTGATCGACAAGCGCCGGCATCTGGTCCAGCACGGCGGGTTGCTGTGGGAAGTTGATGAGTTCCTCGGCGACAACGCCGGACTGGTGGTGGCTGAAGTGGAGCTGGAGAGCGCCGACCAGGTGTTCGCCAAGCCCGACTGGGCCGGTGCCGAAGTCACCGACGAATTGCGTTATTACAATCTGGCCTTGGCATCCAAGCCGTACACCCAGTGGTGAAGTGCCTGTAGTGCCGAGCCATGCTCGGCAGGGGCTTCACAAGCAAACCCTGTAGTGCCGAACCATGCTCGGCAGAGGCTTCACAAGCAAACCCTGTAGTGCCGAGCCATGCTCGGCAGAGGCTTCACAAGCAAACCCTGTAGTGCCGAGCCATGCTCGGCAAGGGCTTCACAAGCAAACCCTGTAGTGCCGAGCCATGCTCGGCAGAGGCATTACCGGTAAAGCTTCAGCCGAACATGGCTCGGCACTACTTTTATCAGGAACCCGCATGCGCATCGATATCTGGTCTGACGTGGTCTGTCCCTGGTGCTGGATTGGCAAGCACCGCTTCCAGCGCGGCCTTGAGCTGTTGGGGGCCGATGTACCCGATATCGAGGTGCGTTGGCATCCGTTCCTGCTCGATCCTGATGCCGACACCACCCCGGTGCCGCTGCTGGAGGCCTACGCGGCCAAATTCGGCGGTGCCGAACGTACCCGGCAGATGCTGGCGCAGACCCAGGGCACTGCCCAGGCCGAAGGCCTGCCGATGGACTTCGGCAAGGGCCAGGTCAAGGTCAGCACCGTGCTGGCGCACCGGCTGATGTGGCTGGCCGGTCAGTACGGGGTGCAGGAGCAGGTCGGTGAGGCGCTGTTCCGTGCGCACTTCGCCGAAGGCAGCAACCTGGCCGATCCGCAGGTGCTGATTGCTGCCGCCGCGGCGGGCGACATCCCGGCCGAGCGCGTGCAGGCGATGCTGGCGTCTGACGAAGGCCTGGCCCAGGTCCAGGCTGGTATTGGCCAGGCGCAGGCGCTGGATATCCAGTCGGTGCCGACCTTCGTCATCAATGGCCAGTACGCGGTGCAGGGCGGACAGCCGGCAGAAGTGTTTGCCGACGTGCTGCGCAAGATCGCCGCCGAACAGGCGCCGTCGGCTGCCGCCAGCCAGGATGAACAGGCCTGCGGCCCGGACGGTTGCAGCGTCTGAACGCAGGCTCTGACGCGGCGGGCGCCATCTGCGACAATATTCCGCTACGCCGCAGTCTGCGGTGGATTGGAGTCCAAGCATGCTTTTGATCGGCGTTGCCGGCACCGAACTGACTGCCCAGGAGCGAGACTGGCTGCAGCACGACGCCGTGGCCGGGGTGGTGCTGTTCAAGCGCAACTTCGCCTCGCGGGCGCAGGTGGTGGAGCTGACCGCGGCAATCCGCGCTGCCACCGCACGTCCGCTGCTGATCAGCGTGGACCAGGAAGGCGGGCGCGTGCAGCGCTTCCGCGAGGGTTATGCCGATCTGCCGCCGCTGGAAGGCTTCGGCAAGCTCTATGCGAGCGACCCCGACGGCGCCCTGGCCCTGGCCGAGCAGCACGCCTGGCTGATGGCCAGTGAAATCCGCGCCAGCGGCCTGGACCTGAGCTTCGCGCCAGTGGTGGACGTTGGCCATGGCAACCTGGCCATCGGCAACCGTGCCTTTGGCGAGGACCCGCAGGTCGTGGCCGCCCTGACCGCTGCCTATGTGCGCGGCATGCACTCGGTCGGCATGGCCGCCACGCTCAAGCATTTCCCCGGCCATGGCACGGTCCGTGAGGACACCCATGTGGACACCGCGGTGGACCCGCGGCCCCTGGTCGAGATTGAAGCCCACGACCTGATACCGTTCCGGGCAGGCATCGCCGCTGGCGCCGACGCGGTGATGATGGCGCACGTCATCTACCCGCAGGTGGCGCCGGAGCCGGCAGGCTACTCGCCGCGCTGGATCAACCAGATCCTGCGTGAGCAGATGGGCTTCCGTGGCGTGGTGTTCTCTGACGACATCGGCATGGCGGCCTCGTTCGCCGCCGGTGGGGTCAAGGCCCGCGTTGATGCGCACCTGGATGCCGGCTGCGACGTGGTGCTGGTCTGCCACCCGGAGCTGGTCGAAGAATCACTGCAGGCCGTGACCGGCCGCAGCTTGAATACCGCCGCCCTGTTGAGCCTGATCGGCCGCGGTGCGATGGGCTGGGGCGGCCTGCTGGCCGACGCCCGCCACGCCGATACTCGTAATCATCTGTTTGAAAACCTTGGAAGAACCGCCTGATGTCCAAACTCACTCTTGAACAAGCCGTGGCCCAGGCCGACCTGCTGGTCGACCGTCCCACCATCGACACCGCCATCGCCGGCATCGCCGACGCCATCGCGCGTGACTACAAGGGCGAAGTGCCGGTGTTCATCTCGATCATGAACGGTGCGCTGCCGTTCGCCGGCCAGTTGGCATTGGAGCTGGGTGCGCGCGGCCAGGACGCGCAGTTCGACTACATGCAGGCCTCGCGCTACCACGGCGAGACCGGCGGCGAGCTGGTCTGGAAGCACCGCCCGGTGTCGGCCCTGTTCGGCCGCCGGGTGATCCTGGTCGACGACATCCTGGACGAAGGCTTCACCCTGCAGGGTGTGCGCGAATGGTGCCTGGAGCAGGGCGCGACCGACGTGCGCATTGCCGTGCTGACCGTGAAGAAGCACGACCGTTGCCTGCCGGGCGTCAAGGCCGACTACGCCGGCATCGACCTGCCGGACCGCTTCGTGTTCGGCTTCGGCATGGACGTCAACGAATCGCTGCGTTCGCTGCCGGCCATCTACGCAATGAAGCAGTAATACCGGTGGCCGATGCTTGCCATCGGCTTTCGGTCTGATCGCGGCTGGGCCACGCCAAGGGCGTGGCTTGCGCGTGCCCAACGAGAACATCAGGAATGAGCATGGAACCTATCGCCCTGGCCGTTATTGGCGGCACCGGCGTGTACAAGCTGGCCGCGCTGGACGATGTCCAGACCCATGAAGTGGAAACCGTCTATGGCGCCCCCTCGGGCCCGGTCAGGGTTGGCCTGTTGAACGGCCAGCGCGTGGCGTTCCTGGCCCGGCATGGCGAAGGCCATTCGATTCCGCCGCACAAGATCAACTACCGCGCCAACCTGGCCGCGCTCAAGCAGCTGGGCGCAAGCCGGGTGCTGGCCTTGAACACGGTGGGCGGCATTGGCGACGACTTCGGTCCGCGCGTACTGGCCTGCCCGGACCAGCTGATCGACTACACCTGGGGTCGGATTTCCACCCTCAGCGAAGAGGAAGGCAGCGAGGTCCTGCATGTGGACTTTGGCCACCCCTACACGCCGTCGTTCCGTGCCAAGGTGCTGGCGGCTGCCAAGGCCAAGGGCGTGGCCATCCAGGACGGCGGCTGTTACGGCGCCACCCAGGGCCCGCGCCTGGAAACCAATGCCGAGATCGCGCGGATGCGCCGTGATGGCTGCGATCTGGTCGGCATGACCGGCATGCCCGAAGCCGGGCTGGCGCGCGAATTGGGGCTGGAGTACGCCTGTCTGGCGATCGTCGCCAACTGGGCCGCTGGCTGCGGCGATGCCGAGGAGATCACCATGGCCGAGGTTTTGGCCAATGTGGAGGCAGCTTCGTCCGGTTTGCCGACTTTGGTGGGTGAATTGGCCCGGGGGTGATTGTCATCCCGGCTTAAGGTTTGCATACTCCGCCAGTACGCCTCATTCAGCGTGCATCAATCCATTCATCGAACAAGGTCTCGCATCACCATGCCGAACGGTACCGTCAAGTGGTTCAACGACGCCAAGGGATTTGGCTTCATCTCACCGGAGGACGGCAGCGCCGATGTCTTCGCGCACTTCTCCGCGATCAATTCCAAGGGCTTCCGCAGCCTGCAGGAAGGCCAGCGCGTCAGCTATGACGTGACCCAGGGCCCGAAGGGTGCCCAGGCTTCGAACATCACGCCGGCCGAGTGATCCACCCGGTTGTGCGGAAGAACCCCGCTTCGGCGGGGTTTTTTTTTAGCAATGGCAGTCGGCCCAGGGAGGGACTGCAATGAGCAAGACACTGGATATCGCCATCGTCGGCTATGGCACGGCCGGTCAGGCACTGGCGGTGCTGCTGTCGCGCGACGGGCACCGGGTGCAGGTTTTCGAGCAGGCGGCGACCCCTGGGCCGGTAGGCGCGGGCTTCCTGCTACAGCCCAGTGGCCTGCAGGCGCTGTGGCAGATGCAGTTGATGCCGCAGGTGCTGGAGCACGGCGCGGTGGTGCGCCGCCTGTACGGCGAGACCCCATGTGGACGCGCGGTGATGGACATGACTTACGCCGGGCTGGACGCGCGGCTGTGCGGCGTGGGCATGCAGCGCGGGGCGCTGTTCTCGCTGCTGGATGCGGCCTGGGATGCCGGCCCGTCGCTGCATGTGGACAGCCATATAAGCGCCATCGATGAATCCCTGCAGCGCGTACAGGACCAGCACGGGCGTTGGCACGGCCCATTCGACCTGGTGATCGCCACCGACGGTTCGGGGTCCGGCCTGCGTGCGCAGGTGCAGGGCACCAAGCTGGATCGCGTTTACCCCTGGGGCGCGCTCTGGTGCCTGTTGCCGCGCGGCGATTGGCAGCATGGCGATGAGCTGCGCCAGCGCTATGTGGCCGCGCGCAAGATGATCGGCCTGCTGCCGGTGGGCACACGACCGGGCGACAACGAACAGCGCCTGAGCTTCTTCTGGAGCCTGCCGCGCGACGGTTTCCAGGCCTGGGAGCGCGACGGGCTGGAACCGTGGCTGGATGAGATCGCCACGCTGTGGCCGGAAGCGCGCGAGCGCCTGGCCGGAGTCAGCGTGCAGGCGCAGCTGGCCCGTGCCAGCTACCGCGATGCGGTGATGCAGCGCTGGTACCGCGGCCGCCTGGTATTGGCCGGTGACGCGGCGCACTCGATGAGCCCGCAGCTGGGGCAGGGCGTCAACATGGCGTTGATGGATGCGATGGCGCTGCGCGATGCCTTGCGTGCGGAGCAGGACATTGATGCCGCATTGGCGCGTTACCAGCACCAGCGCAAGGCGCATGTGTGGCTGTACCAGTTCTGGAGCCGCTGGCTGACGCCGATCTTCCAATCCGATCACGATTGGATCGCCAATGGCCGCGACCTGCTGTTCAAGCCGATGGGGCGCATGCCTGGCGGTCGTGGCCATATGCTGCGTGTGCTGAGTGGCACCCAGCATGGCCTGTTCGGCAAGCTCGCGCTGCAGGATGAATTCATCGCTGCGCTGGCCGAGGTCGCGCAGAAACGCTGAGCAACGCGCGGACGACGGGCGCTTGCGGCAGAATCAAGGGCGGTCCTCCACGAGTCGCCGCCATGCTGCCGCAGCCGCCTCCGTTTGAAACCCACGTCGTCGACAACCAGCCGCCGCCGTTTGCCGAGCGTGACCTCTGGCACGACGATCTGGCCTTGCAGCAGAGCGTGCAGCGCGAGGGTGCGCAAGCCTTTGCCGGGGCATTGCAGCACTACGGCGTGCTGGCCGGTGGCGAGCTGTACCGGATCGGCTTCGATGCCAACCGTCAGCGGCCGCTGCTGCGCACACATGACGCGCAAGGGAACCGGATCGATACCGTCGATTTCCATCCGGCGTATCACCGCTTGATGGCCACGGCGAAGACCCGTGGTGTTGCCGGGCTGTCCTGGCGCTCGGCGCAGCCCGGCGCGCATGTCGCGCGTGCGGCCTTGAGCTATCTGCACCATCAGGCCGAAGCGGGCAGCAGTTGCCCGTTGACCATGACCCACGCCGCCGTGCCGGTGTTGCGGCAGGAGCCTGCGTTGGCGGAATGGGCCGACAAGGCCGCCGCTCCGTTCTACGACGCACGTGATCTGCCCATCGGCGACAAGCCGGGTATCACCGTCGGCATGGGCATGACCGAGAAGCAGGGCGGCTCCGATGTACGCAGCAATACCACCCTGGCAACGCCGTTGGCGGGCGAGGGCGAATACAGCCTGGTCGGGCACAAGTGGTTCTTCTCCGCGCCGATGTCCGATGGCTGGATGGTGCTGGCACAGGCACCGGGCGGGCTGAGCTGTTTCCTGATGCCGCGCCGGCTGGCCTGCGGGCGGCGCAACAACTTCCATCTGATGCGCCTGAAGGACAAGCTCGGCGACTGGGCCAACGCCTCCAGCGAGGTGGAGTTCTGCGGCGCCTGGGCGCGGCGCGTTGGCGAAGAAGGACGCGGCGTGGCTACCATCATCGAGATGGTGATGCTGACTCGGCTGGATTGCATGCTGGGCTCGGCCGCGCAGATGCGCATGGCCCTGGCGCAGGCGCTGCATCATGCACGGCACCGGCGCAGCTTCGGCAAGCTTTTGGTCGAGCATCCGTTGATGGCGAATGTGCTGAGCGATCTTGCAATCGAATCGGAGGCTGCGACCACCTTGGCGATGCGCGTGGCGCGCGCCGTCGATGGCGCGCCGCAGGACGCACATGAAGCCGCCTTCGCACGGATCGGCACGGCGATCGGCAAATTCTGGATATGCAAGCGCGCCCCAGGCTTCGTCAACGAGGCGCAGGAATGCCTGGGCGGTGCCGGCTATGTGGAAGAGTCGATGCTGCCGCGGCTGTACCGGCAGGCGCCGCTGAACTCTATCTGGGAAGGCAGCGGCAACGTGCAGTGCCTGGATGTGCTGCGTGCCTTGCAGCGCGAACCAGAAACGCGTGTGGCCTTGCTGACCGAGTTGCAGCAGGTTGCCGGTCGCAACGACGACTATGACCGCGCGCTTGAGGCCGCGCTGCGCCAACTGCAGGACGCCGAACTAACTCAGGCAGATGCGCGCGCGCTGGTCAGCGATGTCGCGGTGTTGTTGCAGGCAGCCGCGTTGCTGCGCGCGGACAGCCCGCTGGCAGCTTTGTATGTGCAATCACGCTTGCCGCGTGCGGCCGGTGTCTACGGCGTGCTGCAGGCAGCAACGCCGTTTGCAGACATTCTGGCGCGCGCCTTGCCGCAGGTCTGATCAGCCAGCGCCATCCAGTGCCGGGTCGAAGCGCAGCACCTGGTTGCGGCCGCTGCGCTTGGCCCGGTAGAGCGCGGCATCGGCCTTGCGCAGGAGGGTGAGGCCAGCCACACCATCAACCGGATACGTGGCCACGCCCAGCGAGATGGTGATCGGTGGCAGCGTCTTGCCGGAGAACGGCACGCTCATCTGTGACAGCGCAAGACGCAGTTCCTCGGCCTGGCGCAGCGCATTGTTGCTGTCCGACTCAGGCAGGATCACGGTGAACTCCTCGCCGCCATAGCGGCAGGCGATGTCTTCGCCGCGCAGACGCGAGCCCAGCAGTTGGCCGATGGCCGCCAGCAAGGCATCGCCGCCGCCGTGGCCGTGGGTATCGTTGAACTGCTTGAAATGATCCACATCCAGCATGATCACCGACAGCGGGAAGTCGCGCCGGCCGCAGCGTGCGATCTCGCGGGTCAGTGACTCTTCCAGGTAGCGCCGGTTGTACAGCCCGGTGAGTGGATCGCGGATCGACTGCAGGCGCAGCGACTCGCGCAGGCGCAGGTTGCTCAGCGCAAGCGACAGCTGCTCCACCGCCGACTCGGCGATGTTCAGGCGCGGCAGCGGGCCGGGGCCAGCACCGGAGAGGAACAGGAAACCAATCTGTACGCCTTGTGCCGACATCGGGATGCAGGCGGTGGCAACACTTTGGCCGGGCTCGGGGCGGCTGATATGCGGGCAGCTGGCATCGCGCAGCAGGTCATCGATGACATGCGGTTGCCCACGCCGGATCGCCCAGCAATCACTGGGCGGCAGGAAGGCGCTGGTTTCCACCAGGGGTGTGCCCCAGCTGACGATGTTCTCGACACGGTCATTGGAAGCGCGCAGCAGATAGACCGAACCGGCGACATTGGGCATCAGCGCTTCCAGCGTGCGCGCGCTGATTTCCAGGGCTTCTTCCGGGTTGGCGCAGCTCTGCAGCAGGCCGGTATAGCGGCCCAGGGTCTGCAGGTCGGCGCTGGAACGTTCGATCTGTTCCAGGTTGCCCGCCAGCTGCTGGCTGGCGCTGGCTGCGCGCTTCTCGGCGCGGCTGCGGCGGCGCAGTTCGGACAGCAGGATGCCGTATACCGATGCGACCACGGCCAGGCCGAAGGGGATGCCGGCCAAGGCGAGCCCGAGCAGCAGATCAGCACTACGGCGCGAGCTGGCGGCACGGTCCACCAATCGCTCGTGTTCCTCCTCGACCATGGTCCGCACCTGCTGGCGGATGGCGCTGGTGGTGCGGAATGCATTCTGGTTGATCGCCGCGCGTGCGGCGTCCAGGCCTTGGCCGTCATAGATATCGACGACGTGCTGGATCTGCTGCAGGCGCTGGTTCACCAGCTCGTTGAGCTTGAGCGCATTGCGCGCCTGATCGGGGTTGTCGGGGATCGACCTGGACAAGCTGCTCAGTAGCAGTGGAAGTCGTTCCACGCTTACCTGGTAGTCAAGCAGGTAGGCCTGGCTGCCGGTCAGCAGGTAGCCGCGCTCGGCCGACTCTGCATCCAGCACCATGGACTGGATCTCATCAATCCTGCTGATGACTTCGTGGGTGTGGGCGACGAGTCGTGCATCGGCGATGAACCTGCGCGCACCGACGAATACACCGACGCCAATGGCAACGAACACCAGCGCCGAGAATATCAGCGCGAATTTACTGCCCGTGTGTTTCCGCATCCGGTCCTTGACTGCATGATCAAGGTGATACGCACGTGCTGCCTACGCGCGCGTGATCACATGCCAACCCGGATGGTGTGCATCCGGCCCCTGTGGCATCACGCATCCTGCGCGAGCGCCACGCAGCCATCATCGACATGACAGCTGCGTGGCGAGTCTATCAATGCTTGGCGGCGTCCGCTTTCTCGCGCGCCTGCTTGGCGGCGTCGTGGGCGTGGTCGGCAACCTTCTGCGCCGCGTCGGCGGTAGCTGCGCTGGCATCGGCAGCGGCGTCCTTGGCTGCGATGGAGGCTTCGTCGGCCGCCTTGGCGGTGGCGTCGGCGGCATTGTCCAATGCCTGCTGCGATTCGGCAGCGGCGTTGCGGGTGGCCGCTGCGGCCTGGTCAGCGGCATCGCGGGTTGCGCCGGCCGCGGATTCGGCTGCGTTCCTGGCCGCCTCGGCGGCATGGTCTGCGGCCGCTGCCGCGTCCTGCTTGGCCTGCTCGGCGTTACGGTCATTGCAGCCAGCCAGGGCCAGCACCAGGCCTGCGGTCATTACGGGGACAAACAGTTTCATTGCACTCTCCTGGGATGGGCCAATGGGCTCACCCTAGGGGTTGGCGTATTCAGATCACGTCAAGGCTCGGCCGCGCCGTTAGGGAACGCTGGATTGGCGCAGGCACAGTGCGACGATCGAATGGTGCGCAGGTGCGCATGCGCTGATCACGGCTTGCAGGTTGCGGGCGGGCTGTTGTTCCCAGCGTGCACGGCGGCGCTGGCCCGTTTGGGCTTGTTCGAAGTGATCCGTGGTATTGCCGGAGTACGCCCAGGCATAAAAAAAGCCGCTGGCGAACCAGCGGCTTTTCGATACTAGCTTGGAAGCAGAAGTTATTACTTCTTGGCTTCTTCAGCAGCGTCCTTGGCCTGTGCAGCAACGTCTTCAGCAGCCTTGGCAGCGTCAGCAGCGGCGCCAGCAGCAGCGTCGGTGGTGGCAGCAGCGGCTTCGCCAGCAGCCTGACCAGCAGCGTCAGCAGCGGTGGCGGCGGTGTCAGCAGCAGCCTGGGCAGCGTCAGCGGTAGCAGCGCCAGCGGTGGCAGCAGCGTCAGCAGCGCCCTGGGCTTCGGTTGCAGCGGTGTCAGCGGCAGCGGCGGCGTCAGCAGCCTGCTCCTGCTTCGAGCAGGCGGTCAGGGCCAGACCCAGGGTCATTGCGATCAGCAGCTTGTTGATGCTCATTTGTGAATCCTCGTCGTGAAATTAGGCAACGCGCCATTGCGCGCCGGGAACATGATGACAAGCCCATTTCGACTGTCAAGCGGTCCCGCATTCAGGTTTTGAATTATCTGAAATTTTTCAATCAAATCAATTCAATGGCGATGGCAGTTGCTTCGCCGCCGCCGATGCAAAGCGACGCAATGCCACGCTTGAGGCCGCGCGTGCGCAATGCATTTACCAGCGTAACCACCAAGCGGGCACCCGATGCACCGATAGGATGACCCAGTGCGCAGGCACCTCCGTTGACGTTGATCTTGGCATGCGGAATGCCCAGCTCACGGATCGGCGCCATCGCCACCACGGCAAAGGCTTCATTGATTTCGAACAGGTCGACGTCGGCGATGTTCCAGCCGGCTTTCTCCAGGGCCTTGCTGATCGCGCCAATTGGCGCCGTGGTGAACCACTCCGGTTCCTGCGAGAAGGTGGCATGCGCGGCAATGCGGGCCAGTGGCTGCACGCCGCGCTCGGCGGCATCGTCGGCGGACAGCAGCACCAGCGCGGCGGCACCGTCGGAAATGCTCGAGGAGCTGGCGGCGGTGACGCTGCCGTCCTTCTTGAAGGCCGGGCGCAGGGTCGGGATCTTGCTGATGTCGGACTTGCCCGGCTGCTCGTCCTGGCTGAACTCGACGTCGCCCTTGCGGGTGGCAACCGTGACCGCAACGATTTCATCGTTGAATGCGCCGTTGGCCTGTGCAGCCTGTGCGCGGGTCACCGATTCAATGGCGTAGGCGTCCTGCTCTTCGCGGGTGAAACCGAACTTGGCAACGGTGGCCTCGGCGAACACGCCCATGGACTGGCCGTCGTAGGGGTTGGTCAGGCCATCCCATGCCATGTGGTCCACTGCCTGGAAATTGCCGTAGCGGTTACCGGTACGCGAGTTGGGCAGCATGTGCGGGGCGTTGGACATGGACTCCATGCCGCCGGCAACCACGATGCTGGCCGAACCGGCCTTGATCAGGTCGTAGCCGAGCATGATGGCTTTCATGCCGGAGCCGCAGACCTTGTTGAGCGTGGTGGCGCCGGCGCTGGTCGGCAGGCCAGCGGCAAGTGCGGCCTGGCGAGCCGGTGCCTGGCCCAGGTTGGCCGGCAGCACGCAGCCCATGATGACCTCGGACACATCCGCGGCGGGAATGCCGGACTGCGCGATGGCGGCGCTGATGGCAGTGGCGCCCAGGGTCGGGGTGGGGACGCCGTTGAACTGGCCAAGGAAGGAGCCAATGGCGGTACGCTTGGCGGCGGCGATGACGATGTCAGACATGAGCAATCTCGGTTATACCTTGCGGCAATTATCGAACGTATGCGGGACCGGGCACATTGGACCAACGGCACATCCCCACAGACAGTGGATTGTCGTTGCAGTATAGAAGGTAGCCGGAGTGCTACCGGGATCAGGTAATACCTGAATTGGCGAATCATCCATCGGAAGGGGAGCAGGGGAATGAGCAGTGCAATGGTGAGCAGCAATTTGCCGCGCGGCGTGTTGGCCAGTTCATTGGCATTGGCGCTGGCAGCGTGTGGGAGTGGTAGCGGCCCGAAATCCGATCCGCCGCCGGTCACACCTCCGGTAACGCCACCACCTACTACAACGCCACCTGTGACCCCCCAGCCTGCGTTTGATGCGCATCTGGCACTGACGAACACGCAGGCCGCGCACGCCATGGGCCTGGACGGAACTGGCTACCGCATCGGTGTGATCGACTCAGGGGTGATGCGCAACCATCCAGCGCTGGCAGGGCGCGTGTTGGCCAACTACAACTATCTGAACCCGGCGCAGAACAACCTGTCGGTGGACGATGTGGTTGGACATGGCACCACGGTTGCGCAGCTGGCCGCCGGCGCGCCGACCGGGCGATGGCCGGGTGGTGTCGCGCCGGGTGCGCAGATCCTTTCCGCGCGCATCATCGCCGACAAATCGCCTACCGATGATGGTTCCGGCAATGGCAACGAAGTGACCGGTGCGCTGGGTATGGCCTCGGTACATGCCGACCTGATCCGCGATGGCATGCGCATCATGAACAACTCCTGGGGCGGCCTGTACTGGACCCGGCCGAACGTGACGGCCGAGATTGCCAACGAGTACCGTCCTTTCATCAACAACAATGATGGGCTGGTGGTGTTCGCCACCGGCAACGAGTCAAAGCCCAATCCTTCCGACATGGCGGCGTTGCCGAGCAAAGTTGGCAATCCCGGCAGTTATCCGGCGGCCGACCTGGAACGTGGCTGGCTGGCGGTGGCAGCCTTGGATACGGCCAAACCGACGGCGCTGGCCTCCTACTCCAATGCCTGCGGCGTCGCCAGGAATTACTGTCTGGTGGCGCCGGGGACATCGATGTTCCTTGGACAGGACAGTACGGCCAACAATCTGTCGTATTACTACGGCAGCGGCACCTCCTATGCGGCGCCCTTGGTGTCGGGCGCAGCAGCATTGGTGTGGCAGGCATTCCCTTACTTCAACAATGACCTGGTCCGGCAGACGCTGCTGGGGACTGCGACCGATCTGGGGGAAGCTGGGCCGGATGCGGTGTTCGGCTATGGCCTGCTCAATGTCGGCAAGGCGGTGCAGGGGCCGGGCAAGGCGGACTGGGGGGATATCAAGGTCAACGTGAGTCAGCTCGGGCTCAATTCGATGTGGAGCAATCCGATCAGCGGTGCCGGCGGTCTGGTGAAATCCGGCAGCGGATCATTGGGCTTGTCCGCCGCCAACACCTACGCCGGTGCCACCCGTATCCAGCAGGGCACGCTTGCGCTGCGTGACGGCGGTTCGATCCGTTCGAATGTCAGCATCGATGCGCAGTCCAATCCTTCGGCTGCGGCACTTCAGTTCATGGGAGGCACCACGCGTGTGGTGGGCAACGTGGACAACGGCGCCAGCGTGATCGTGCTGAGTAATGAAGGCTCGGCAACGATCGAGGGCAACTACGTGCAGCGCTCGGGCGCACGCTTGATGGTTGCGCTCGGTTCCAATGCCTTGCAGGTCACAGGAACGGCGAGCCTGGATGGTGGGGTGATGGTAAATGGCGCGGTCGCCGGCTACGTGCCACAGGATGGTCGCCGCCAGGACCTGCTGCATGCCGGTGGCGGTATCAGCGGGCAGTTCGCAACCCCGGCGACTGGCAGCACCGGGGTTACCTTGCTGCAGACCCAATATGGCTATGACGCCAACAACGCCTGGCTGCAGTTGGACCGGGTGAGCGTCACGGCGGCGGCAAGCGCCGCCAGCGTTGGCTTGCGCGCGATGTCGGCGGCGCAGCGGGTGGAGCAGGCGTTCGAACTGCTGGATTCCGATGATGTCCTGCAGGCCACGGCGTTCGGCTCAGCGGCGGCATCGGTGCAGGGCGTCGGCGGCGGTTTTGCCGGGCTGGCCCAGAGTCTGGAGAGTCTCTCCGGCCAAGCCCATGCCACTGCCACCGCGATGACCTTTGACAGCATCGATATGAACCGGCGTGCGCTGTCCAGCCAGTTCGCCGAGGGCGGTGCGCAGTCGGCAGTCAACGGTGTCTGGATGCGCAGCCTTGGTGGTGGCGGGCAGGGCGGTTACCTGGGCAGTGACTACAGCGTCGGCGGCTGGATGATGGGCGGCGAAACTGCGTTGTCCAGCAATGCCGTGCTGGGTTTCGCGTTCGGCGAAACCCGCGCCAATGCCAGCGGCGGTGTGGCGCAGGACCGGAGCCGTGACCGTCAGACCCAGTCGCAGCTCTACGCCGGTTGGCAGCGCGGTGATGCCTATGTGCTGGGCCAGGCCGGATTTGGCCAGTACCAGCGCGAGTTGGATCGCGGGCTGTTGTTGGGTTCCGAGCGCGCCGGGGTGCAGGCGCGTTACAGCGGCAACTTCCTGTCCAGCAGCATCGAGGCCGGTTATCGGCTGGGTCACGGTGCAGCGCAGCTGACGCCGTACCTGGGCGCGGACTACACGCGTATCGACGGTGGTGCGTTCAACGAGCAGGGCGGCTATGGCTTCGGCCTGCGTGCTGACGATTGGAGCAGCAGCAGGGTGCAGGCCTTGGCGGGCTTGCGCGGGCACTACCTGTGGAAGCGGGTGGCGTTCAATGGCTATGCGGAATGGCAACAGGCGCTGGGCGGTAATGGCCTGAGCCTGGATGCCAGCTTCATCGGGGTGGACGCCTGGGCGCCGATTACCGGCCTGCAGCCGTCGCGTTCGGGCGGTTTGTTTGGGTTGTCGGTGGATTCATGGCTGGCCCGCAATACGCGCCTGTCGCTGGGCTATGACCAGCGCTTCGGCCCGCGAGGTGACAACCGACAGGTGTCGTTGCGCCTGCAGCAGGCGTTCTGACCTGGCAGCGGTGTCGGGTTGCTGAAAAGCAGAAGGCGGGCGAGATGATCGCCCGCCTTCGGTGTTTCAGCGGCAGTGCTTACTCGCCGCGCAGGCGGTTCATGCGCGGCACCGAACGGCCCATCGGCATCTTCAGTTTGCCGATCGCTTCCAGTCGGCTTTCTGCGATGCGGTCGGCCGCGCGCTGCGGCGAGACCTCGTCACGCTCGGATTGGTCGAAGATCTTGCCGAGGTTGTGGTAGATGCTGCGGATCAGGCGCATCGCGCGCTCGCGGTTGTAGCCGTCGATCTCCAGCGACACATTCATCACGCCGCCGGCATTGACTGCATAGTCCGGTGCCCACAACACGCCACGCTTGTACAGCTCATCGCCCACGGCATGGCTGGCCAGCTGGTTGTTGGCGGTGCCGCAGATGACCTTGGCCTTGAGCCGCTCCAGCGTGCTCATGTCGATGGCGCCTTCCATCGCGCAGGGCGCGAATACATCGGCGGCAACGTCGTAGATGGCGTCGGGCTTGACCGCTTCGCAGCCGTATTCAGCAACGGCCTTCTGCACCAGCACCGGGTCCAGGTCGGTGACGTAAAGCTTGGCGCCGCGCTCGCGCAACAGCTTCACCAGCTCCATGCCGATATGGCCCAGGCCCTGCACTGCAATGCTGAGCTTGCCGATTTCCTCATGGCCGAACTTGCGCTTGACCGAGGCCATCAGCGCCTGCAGCGCACCGTAGGCGGTAAACGGGGCCGGATCGCCAGAGCCGCCATGGACCTGGTGCACACCGGTGACGAAGCCGGTCTCCAGGTAGATGTTTTCCATGTCGTTGACGTCGGTGCCGACATCCTCGGCGGTGATGTAGCGCCCGGCCAAGGCCTCGACCTGACGGCCGAAGGCACGGAACAGCACCTCGCTCTTGGCGGTCCTGGGGTCGCCGATGATCACCGCCTTGCCGCCACCGACATTCAGTCCGGCCAGGGCGTTCTTGTAGGTCATGGTGCGGCTCAGGCGCAGGACGTCGCGCAGCGCGTCATCGGTGTTGGCGTAGGGGCGCATGCGCACGCCGCCCAGAGCCGGGCCCAGTGTCGTGTTGTGGATGGCAATGATGGCCTTCAGGCCGGCATCGCGGTTCTGGCAGAACAGGACCTGCTCATGGCCGGAGGTTTCGAGGGTGTCGAACAACATGCAGGCTCCGATGGTGTGTTTGCCACAACGTCAGTGATCGTGTAGCCAAATGGTTGGCCGGAAAACAAAAAATGCGACTTCGTCGGGGCAATGACGGGTCGCGGATGCGCCATTCTAATCCATTCCTGCTAGGGGAATGTTCAGGCAGGGCTACCCGCGCTGGCACCTCGCTTTGCCGGAAACGGCGGTCAGCGTGCCTATCGATAGAGTAAACCCGCAAAAGGTCACGCTGCGCTGCAACCTGACCTGCGAGGGCGGCGGTTCTATGATCGGTTGCAATAGAAACCGGATGTTGCACGGCCCATGAGTACCCCCGCCTCCCAGCTCCCGCAGGCGCAGCCTGAAACCACCCCGCTGCGCTTCGTCACCGCCGCCAGCCTGTTCGATGGCCACGATGCGGCCATCAACATCATGCGCCGCCTGATCCAGGCGCAGGGTGCGGAGGTGATCCACCTCGGCCACAACCGCAGTGTGGAAGACGTGGTACGCGCGGCATTGCAGGAAGACGCCGACGCCATCGCGCTGTCGTCCTACCAGGGCGGACACGTGGAGTACTTCAAGTACATGGTCGACATGCTGCGCGAACGCGGCGCCGGCCACATCAAGGTCTTCGGCGGTGGTGGCGGCACCATCACCCCGGAGGAAATCCGCGAGCTGCAGGCCTATGGCGTGGAGCGCATCTACCACCCCAACGACGGCATGAAGATGGGGCTGGTGGAGATGATCGAGGACGTGGTGGCGCGCGCTGGCAAGGCCCGCGAAGCTGCCGCCCGCGAAGTGCACGCACAGGCGCCTTCGATCGAGGATGAGATCGGCATTGGCCGGGTGCTCTCGCAGCTTGAGGACGGCAATCACGGTGAGGCCGAATTGGGATCGCTGCGCAAGCAGTGGCAGCTGGCTGCCGGCAAGACACCGGTCATCGGCATCACCGGCACCGGTGGCGCCGGCAAGTCCTCGGTCACTGACGAACTGCTCAACCGCTTCCTCGCCAGTTTCCCGCAGATGCGCATCGCGGTGATCTCGGTCGACCCGACCCGTCGCCGCACCGGTGGCGCGCTGCTGGGCGATCGCATCCGCATGAACTCGCTGCGCTCCAAGCGCGTCTACATGCGTTCGATGGCAACCCGTCGCCAGCATGCGGCAATCAATACCGTGCTGCGCGATTGCATTGGCTTCCTGAAGTCGCTGCACTTCGATCTGGTGATCGTCGAGACCGCCGGCATCGGCCAGAGTGATTCGGAGATCGTCGATCTGGTCGACTTCCCGATGTACGTGATGACCAGTGACTTCGGCGCACCCAGCCAGCTGGAAAAGATCGACATGCTCGATTACGCCGAGCTGGTGGTGCTGAACAAGTTCGACAAGCGCGGCGCCGAAGACGCGCTGCGCGATGTACGCAAGCAATGGAAGCGCAACCGCGTCGCCTTCGCCATGAAGGACGAGGACGTGCCGGTATACCCGACCATTGCCAGCCAGTTCAATGATCCGGGCATCAGTTGGATGTTCGTGAACCTGTGCCGTCTGTTGCGTGAGAAGCAAGATCAAAACCGGGGTGCGCTGTGGCGGGTGTATACGCAAAACGCGCGGGGGGGCCGGGGTGTTGTCGCCCGGGGCGCCGCGCGCGCGGGCGCCCCCCGCGCCGGGGGGGTGGGGG
>NZ_JBXFWF010000024.1:0-58282 GCF_056854515.1 Stenotrophomonas sp. STEN063 | reverse complement strand
CACCAGCACCAGCCACTGCCAAAACCAAAACCAAAGCCAAAGCCAAAGCCCCAGCCAAAGCCACAGCAAAAGCCAAAGCCAAAGCCAAAGCCATAGCTAAAACTAAAGCTAAAGCTAAAGCCAAAACAGAAAACCCGGCTTTCGCCGGGCTTTCCTCAAACATCAACTGCCGGCGAAAAACTTACTCGCCCGCGGCGTGACGCTCTTCAGCTTCCAGAATCTTCTGCTGATCAAAGAAGGCGATGATGTCCTTCATGATCGGCCAGGTACCTTCACGACCCAGCGCCGACACCAGATACCACGGGCCGGTCCAACCAAGCTCCTTGATGATCTGCTCAGCCGCTGCCTTGGCCTCGTCCTCGAACATCAGGTCGGCCTTGTTCAGCACCAGCCAACGCGGCTTCTCCAGCAGTTCCGGGTCATGCTTGCCCAGCTCGCGCTCGATCGCACGCACCTGCTCAACCGGGGAGATGCCCTCAACCCCACCTTCCATCGGCGAGATGTCGACGAGGTGCAGCAACAGACGGGTGCGCTGCAGATGGCGCAGGAACTGCGCGCCCAAGCCAGCACCATCAGCCGCACCCTCGATCAGGCCCGGAATATCGGCGATCACGAAGCTGCGGTAATTCTCTACCTTCACCACACCCAGGTTCGGGTACAAGGTGGTGAACGGGTAATCAGCGACCTTCGGCGTCGCCGCCGAGACGGCGCGAATCAAGGTGCTCTTGCCCGCATTCGGGAAGCCCAGCAGACCCACGTCGGCCAGCAGCTTCAGCTCCAGCTTGAGCAGGCGCTCCTCGCCCTCTTCACCCGGCAGCGCCTGACGCGGCGCGCGGTTGGTGGAGCTCTTGAAATGCATGTTGCCGAGGCCACCCTTGCCGCCCTTGGCCACCAGCAGGCGGTCGCCATGCGTGGTCATGTCGCCAATGACTTCGTCGGTGTCGACATTCATCACCACGGTGCCGACCGGCACGGTGATGACCAGGTCTTCGCCGCCCTTGCCATACGCCTGACGGCCCATGCCGTTCTCGCCACGCTGCGCCTTGAAGATGCGGTCATGACGGAAGTCGACCAGGGTGTTCAGGTTCTCGTCGGCACGGATCCAGACGCTGCCGCCATTGCCGCCATCGCCACCATCCGGACCACCGAGCGGAATGAACTTTTCGCGGCGAAAGCCGATACAGCCATTGCCGCCTTTGCCAGCGATGACTTCGATCTCCGCTTCGTCTACAAGTTTCATGAATTTAACGCCGGGATTGGGAAATGGGGATTGGGGAATAACAGAAGCAGGTACAGCCCATTATCGGCCCTGCACCCCGGAATGTCGGGGTTCCAACGAAAAACCCCGCCGAAGCGGGGCTCTCGTCAGCAGCCCACACCGGAGTATGGGCGGCTTGCGCGTACGGAATTAAGCTTCCGTGACAACGCTGACGGTACGGCGCTTGTTGGCACCCTTCACCGTGAACTCAACCTTGCCATCGACCAGCGCGAACAGCGTGTGGTCACGGCCCAGGCCGACGCCTGCACCCGGGTGGAACTGGGTGCCGCGCTGACGCACGATGATGTTGCCAGCTTCGATGGCCTGGCCACCGAAGATCTTGACGCCGAGGTATTTCGGGTTGGAATCGCGACCGTTGCGCGAGGAACCTACGCCCTTTTTATGTGCCATGACGGATTCTCCTTAGCAATTAGCCGGCGATGCCGGTGATTTCGATTTCGGTGTAGTACTGACGGTGACCCTGACGCTTCATGTGGTGCTTGCGGCGACGGAACTTGATGATCCGGACCTTGTCGGCGCGGCCGTGGGCCACAACCTTGGCGGTCACCGAAGCGCCCTTCAGCGCGTCACCCAGCTTGATGCCGTCGGCATCGCCGAGCATCAGGATGTTGTCAAACTTGATCTCGTTGCCAGCTTCGACTTCGAGTTTTTCCACGCGCAGGGTTTCACCCTGAACGACGCGGTACTGCTTACCGCCAGTTACCAGAACTGCATACATGACCAGACTTCCTCTGTAGTTATTGTGGTCGCCTTGCCCGCCATCGAGGGCGGACAGAAGCGGGATTTTACCGGGCAGACCGAGCTCGGGTCAACCCACCCCCTGCCCTGACCCGCCAGGCCTGAACCCCGGTTCAGGCCCGCAGCCGGCATCCGGCCCACTGGCGGGAAACAGCACTGGCAAAACTGGCAATTGCCCCCAAATCACAAGGCCGCTAGGCTGATTGACTGCCGTCAGCGACGCCCCCACACCTCCTGCTACCGGCCCAGCCGGCAGCAGTCCAAATCGGATTTCCCATGGCGATGGATTTCATCCGCATCCGCGGTGCGCGGACGCACAACCTCAAGAACATCGACCTCGACCTGCCTCGCGACAAACTGATCGTGATCACCGGACTGTCCGGCTCGGGCAAGTCCTCGTTGGCGTTCGACACCATCTATGCCGAGGGCCAGCGCCGCTATGTCGAGTCGCTGTCGGCGTATGCGCGGCAGTTCCTGAGCGTGATGGAGAAGCCCGACCTGGACCACATCGAAGGCCTGTCGCCGGCGATCTCCATCGAGCAGAAGTCGACCTCGCATAACCCGCGCTCCACCGTCGGCACCATCACCGAGATCTACGACTACCTGCGCCTGCTCTACGCCCGCGTCGGCAGCCCGCGCTGCCCGGACCATGGCTACCCGCTGGAAGCGCAGACCGTCAGCCAGATGGTCGACCAGGTCCTGACCCTGGATCCGGAGCAACGCTACATGCTGTTGGCGCCGGTGATCCGTGATCGCAAGGGCGAACACGCCCAGGTCTTCGACCAGCTGCGTGCGCAGGGCTTCGTGCGTGTACGCGTTGACGGCGAGCTGTATGAAATCGATGAAGTGCCGGCGCTGACCCTGCGCCAGAAGCACACCATCGAGGCCGTGGTGGATCGTTTCCGTCCGCGCGAAGACATCAAGCAGCGCCTGGCCGAAAGCTTTGAGACCGCGCTCAAGCTGGGCGATGGCATGGCCACGGTGATGACCCTGGATGCCGCCGACAGCACGCCGCAGCTGTTCTCCTCCAAGTACAGCTGCCCGGTCTGTGATTACGCGCTGCCGGAGCTGGAACCGCGCCTGTTCTCGTTCAATTCGCCGGTCGGCGCCTGCCCGGGCTGCGATGGGCTGGGCGTGGCCGAGTTCTTCGACCCGAACCGCGTGGTGGTGCATCCGGAGCTGTCGCTGGCCGCCGGTGCGGTGCGTGGCTGGGACCGTCGCAATGCCTACTACTTCCAGCTGATCGCCTCGCTGGCCAAGCACTACAAGTTCGATGTGGACGCCAGCTGGCAGTCGCTGTCGGACAACGTGAAGCAGGCCGTGCTGTACGGCAGCGGCGAAGAGCAGATCACCTTCACCTATTTCACCGAAGCCGGTGGTCGCAACCAGCGCAAGCACCGCTTCGAAGGCATCATCCCCAACCTTGAGCGCCGTTACCGCGAGACCGAATCGCCTGCGGTGCGTGAGGAGCTGGCCAAGTACATCAGCTCGCGGCCGTGCCCGGAGTGCAAGGGCGCGCGCTTGAACAAGGCCGCGCGCAACGTGTTTGTCGCCGACCGACCGCTGCCGGAAATCGCGGTGCTGCCGATCGACGAAGCCAAGCGCTTCTTCAGCGAGCTGAGCCTGCCCGGTTGGCGTGGCGAGATCGCCACCAAGATCGTCAAGGAAATCGGTGAGCGACTCGGCTTCCTGGTCGACGTCGGCCTGGACTACCTGACCCTGGAGCGCAAGGCCGATACCTTGTCCGGCGGCGAAGCACAGCGCATTCGTCTTGCCTCGCAGATCGGCGCCGGCCTGGTCGGCGTGATGTACGTGCTGGACGAGCCGTCCATTGGCCTGCACCAGCGAGACAACGAGCGCCTGCTCGGCACCCTCACCCGCCTGCGCGACCTGGGCAATACAGTGATCGTGGTCGAGCACGACGAAGACGCGATCCGGCTGGCCGATTACGTGGTCGACATCGGCCCGGGCGCAGGTGTGCACGGCGGCGAGATCGTCGGCCAGGGCCAGCTGCAGGACCTGCTGGATGCACCGCGTTCGCTGACCGGCCAGTACCTGTCCGGCAAACGCCAGATCGAGATCCCGGCGCGCCGCCACAAGCCCAACCCGAAGATGACGCTGCGCCTGCGTGGCGCCAGCGGCAACAACCTGAAGAACGTGGACCTGGATATTCCGTCCGGCCTGCTGACCTGCGTCACCGGCGTGTCCGGCTCGGGCAAGTCGACGCTGATCAACGACACCTTGTTCTCGCTGGCGGCGAACGAGATCAACGGTTCTTCGCACCCCATCGCCAAGTACAAGAGCGTCGAGGGGCTGGACCTGTTCGACAAGGTCGTCGACATCGACCAGTCGCCAATCGGCCGCACCCCGCGTTCCAATCCGGCAACCTACACCGGCCTGTTCACGCCGCTGCGTGAGCTGTACGCGCAGGTGCCGGAGGCGCGTGCGCGTGGTTATTCGCCGGGCCGTTTCAGCTTCAACGTGCGCGGCGGCCGCTGCGAGGCCTGTCAGGGCGATGGCCTGATCAAGGTGGAAATGCACTTCCTGCCGGACGTGTATGTGCCTTGCGACGTGTGCCACGGCAAGCGCTACAACCGCGAGACGCTGGAGATCCTCTACAAGGGCTTCAACATCAACGACGTGCTGGAAATGACCGTCGAAGATGCACTGCGCCTGTTCGAGCCGGTACCGTCGATCGCACGCAAGCTGGAAACGCTGATGGACGTGGGCCTGAGCTACATCAAGCTCGGCCAGAGCGCGACCACGCTGTCCGGTGGTGAAGCACAGCGCGTGAAGCTGTCCAAGGAACTGTCCCGTCGCGATACCGGCCGCACCCTGTACATCCTCGACGAGCCGACCACCGGCCTGCATTTCCACGACATCGAGGCCCTGCTCGGCGTGCTGCACAAGCTGCGCGACGAGGGCAACACCGTGGTGGTGATCGAGCACAACCTGGACGTGATCAAGACTGCGGACTGGATCGTCGATCTTGGTCCGGAAGGCGGCCATCGCGGCGGCACGGTGCTGGTCACCGGCACGCCGGAAGACGTGGCGGCACATCCGGACTCCTACACCGGCCAGTTCCTGGCCAAGATGCTGCCTTCGACCAGCGCGCGCCCGGAACAACCTGCGGCCGTGGCCAACAAGCCTGATGCGCGTCCGCCGCGCAAGGAAAAGCCGGTCAAGAAAGCAGCAGCCAATAAGGCTGCCGCCCCCGCCAAGAAGAAGGCTGCAAAATGAGCAACGAGCACAAGCAACTGGCCCGCGTACCGATCAGCGTGCGTTGGCGCGACATGGACTCGATGGGCCACGTCAACAACGCCAAGTACGTTTCGTATCTGGAAGAGGCGCGCGTGCGCTGGATGCTGGGCGTGGAAGGCGTGTCGATGACCGACCGCATCGCGCCGGTGGTGGCCAATACCAACATCAACTATCGCCTGCCGATCGTGTGGCCAAACGACATCGTGGTCGAGTTGTTTGTCGAGCGCCTGGGCAATAGCAGCGTGACCATTGGTCACCGCATTGTTGACCAGAACGACGACAGCAAGCTGTATTCGGACGGCAACGTGGTGGTGGTCTGGATGGATACGCAGACCGGCAAGAGTGCGCCCTTGCCGGAGGCTGTTCGGGGTGCTTCGAGCTGAGCCCGCCTGACCCTTCCCCCTCCGGGAGAAGGTGCCCCGAAGGGGCGGATGAGGGTCGGTTCAGCACTGGGGTTGTTGGCAGCGCGGCGCTTCTACCCTCTCCCCAACCCCTCTCCCGGTGGGAGAGGGGCTCAAGCTGCAGTTGCAGGCATCACGCGGACCTCCCCGCGTTCGCGCAGCCTTACTTCAAGGCAACCTTCGGAAAATCCACCGGCACATCCAGCGCCACGTTGATGTAGTTGGTGAATAGGTTCAACGCCACATGCGCGAGAATCTCGACGATCTGCTCGTCGCCGAAGCCCACGCTACGCAGCTCAGCCACATCGGCGTCATCCAGCTGCGCACGCTGCTCCACGACTTTCAGCGCGAAACGGAGCGCGGCGGCGGTACGCGAATCCTCGGACTGCCCCACCTGCGCCGATGCCATCTCAGCCGCACTGGCACCCGCCTTCTGCCCCAGCACGGTATGCGCGGCCAGGCAGTATTCGCAGCTGTTGCGGTTGGCGATGGCAACAGCAAGCTGCTCGCCCAGCTTGCTGCCAAGGCTGCCCTTGCCCAGCGCGCCAAACGCAGCCCACATGCTCTGCAATGCAGCCGGGGAGTTGGACACCGCCTTGAACATGTTCGGCGTCGCGCCGAAGGCCTGGTGGATCTGCGCCAGCAGTGGCTGGCTGGCGGCGGGGGCGGTCCGGGTTTCCAGATTGATGCGTGACATGGTGATCTCCTGTTCGGTTTGAATGGTTGCCGGGCCATCAGCCCGTGGAAGAAGTATCCCGTCGCGGATCGAACGATTTGATACGATCAGTCCATCAAACAAACCAATTGATACAGATGAGCAATCTCCCGCCCGTGGATCGCCTGGCAGGCGTCCTGGAGAACTTCCGCTTCCAGGCCCAGCTGTTCCACTCCGGCCCGCTGTGCGGGCTGACCAGCTTCGATGCGGGTGAAGGACACGCCTACCTGCACGTACTGCGGCGTGGCCAGCTCGAGGTCAGCCATCCCGGCAGCCGCGATATCCCGGCCTCGATGCACTTCGAGGAGCCGACGCTGCTGTTCTATCCGCGACCGTTCAGCCATCGCTTCCACAACCCACCGCGCGAGGGCGCTGACTTCACCTGTGCACGCCTGGACTTCGATGGCGGCATCGCCCATCCGCTGGTGCGTGGCCTGCCCTCGCTGATCGCGTTGCCGCTGGCACGCATCCCCGGCCTGGCAATGACGCTGGAACTGCTGTTCAACGAGACCGACAACGTCCGCTGCGGTCAGCGGCTGCTGACCGATCGCCTGTTCGAAGTCGTGGTCATCCAGCTCCTTCGCTGGCTGCTGGATCATCCGCAGGAAGCAGGAATACCCGCCGGCTTCATCACCGGGCTGTCGGATCAGCGTCTGTCGCGCGCCTTGGCCGCCATGCACGATCGTCCCGGCGAGAGCTGGACACTCAGCAGCCTCGCCGAACAGGCAGGCATGTCGCGCACCGCATTTGCCAACAGTTTTCGCGACATCGTCGGACAGACGCCGCTGGACTACCTCACCGATTGGCGCATCGCACTGGCCCAGCGCCGGCTGCGGCAAGGCCGGCCGATCAAGACGCTGGCCGACGAGCTGGGCTATGCCAATGCCTCGGCGCTGTCGCGGGTATTCGCCTCCAGAACCGGGATGTCGCCGCGCGACTGGCTGAAGCAGGCCGATGCCTGATCAGCGCGCGGGCGGCTCGCGTCGTACCTGCAGCATGCCGTCCACCTTGGTTCCATCTTCCAGGCTCAGCCGCAACGGCAACTGCGCGCCTTCCGTCAGCGACACTTCCGGTTGCATCAGCATCAAGTGCAGACCGCCGGGCTTCAGCTCGGCAACTGCCCCGGCAGCAATCGGCAAGCGCTCGATCTCCCGCATCCGACTGACGCCCTGTACCACCGTGGTTTCATGCAACGACACATCAGCAAAGGCCTTGCTGCCCGCACCGACGACAACCACCTCGCTGGCGCAGCCGTTGCGGATGCGCGCAAAGCCCGCCGCCATTCGCATCGCCGCCGGCGTCAACCGCACCCAGCCCTGTTCCACGGTCACACAGGCCGGTGCTGCAGCCGCGGCCTCGAACGCACACAAGGCCAACAGTACGCCCACGAATGGTTTGGTTATCATCAGGCCACGACTCCTTGCCGTACGAGAACCTGCAGCATGACCACGCTCATCGAAGTGATCAACCATGGCCCCATCCGTGAACTGCGCCTGGCGCGGCCGCCGGTCAACGCGCTGGACACCGAACTGTGCCGCGCACTGATTGCCGCCGTCACCGTGGCCATGACCGACGACGTGCACGGCATCGTGCTGTCCGGCAGCGAGCGCATCTTCACCGGCGGCATGGATGTGCCGCACCTGCTCTCGCATGGCGATGACAAGCGCAAATTGATGGACAGCTGGCAGGCCTTCTTCGGTGCCGCCCGCGTGCTGGCCGAAAGCCGCGTGCCTGTAGTTGCCGCGCTGACCGGCCACTCACCGGCCGGCGGTTGTGTGCTGGCACTGTGCTGCGATTACCGGGTGATGGCGCGCAGCACCGACCCGGCCAAGCCCTATGTGATCGGCCTGAACGAGGTACAGGTCGGCCTGGTCGCGCCGGAAGGCATCCAACGCCTGATGCGCCGCGTGGTCGGCCACCACCGCGCCGGCGTCTTGCTGACCGGCGGCCAGCTGGTCAGCGCCGAGCGCGCCCTGGAAATCGGCCTGGTCGATGAACTGGCTGACGGCGCAGCGCAGGTGGTCGATCGCGCCATCGGCTGGCTGCAGGCCCAACTCAAGCTGCCGCCGCAGCCGATGCTGCAGACCCGCGCCATCGCCCGCGCCGACCTGCATGAGGCCATGCAGGCCGAACACATCCAGCTGGAACGCTTTGTCGAGGCGTGGTTCTCGCCGGATGCGCAGGGCGCTTTACAGGCCTTGGCGGCTCGCCTGGGCAAGAACTAGGGATTCGGGAGTTGGGATTGGGGATTGGCAGCGGTGACATGCCGGGTGCTGCCCTGCCTGCGTTGCCCCGTCCCCGCTCGCCTATAATCGCGGCCTGTCGAAAAGAAGGCCGCCGCCTTGTCCAACACGCCTGAACCCGTGGTCTCCGAACTGATTGACCTGCTGTCGCTGGAGCGGCTGGAGGACAACCTGTTCCGCGGCCAGAGCCGCGATATCGGCACCAAATACGTGTTCGGCGGGCAGGTGCTGGGGCAGGCGCTGGCCGCCGCCCAGGCCACGGTCGAGAACGGCCGCCACGTGCATTCGCTGCACGCCTATTTCCTGCGTGCGGGCAACATCGACCACCCCATCGTCTATGACGTGGACCGCACCCGTGATGGCGGCAGCTTCTCGGTACGCCGGGTCACCGCCATCCAGCACGGCAAGGTGATTTTCTTCTGCGCGGCCTCGTTCCAGCAGGCCGAGCGTGGTGCCGAACACCAGCACAAGATGCCGGATGTACCGCAGCCGGAGGACATCGAGCCGAGCCGTCCACTGCCGGCCGATGTGCTGGAGCGCTTGCCGGTGAAGGTGCAGCGCTGGCTTTCGCGCGGCGGTCCGTTCGAATTCCGCCACGTCTATCCGCGCGACGAACTGAACCCGCCCAAGCGCCCGCCCTATCACCAGGTGTGGCTGCGCTTGAACGAGAAGATCGGCGATGCGCCGGAGCTGCACCAGGCGCTGTTGGCCTACGCCTCCGACTTCCATCTGCTCGGCACGGCCACCTTCCCGCACGGCATCAGCTACTACCAGCCGCATGTGCAGATGGCCTCGCTCGACCATGCGATCTGGTTCCACCGCCCGTTCCGCGCCGACGACTGGCTGCTGTACTCGCTGGACAGCCCCAGCGCGCAGGATTCGCGCGGTCTGGCGCGTGGCCAGTTCTATACCCGCGATGGCGTGCTGGTCGCCAGCACCGCACAGGAAGGCCTGATCCGCGTGACCCCCGACGACAACGAAGCGAGCAAGGGCTGAACCATGCGCAAGATTTTCAGCAGCCAGCGCGTCGAGAACGCCGAGGGCGTAGCGCAGATCCTGCGTGATGCCGGTATCGAGGTGCGCGTCACCAACGGCCGCTCGTATCACAGCAAGCGCCGCGGCCAGTTCAGCTATACCGACAAGGTCAACAACGAGAACCTGCCTTCGGTCTGGGTGGTGCATGCCAACGACCAGCCGCGTGCGCGCGAGATCCTGCGCGACAAGCGCCTGCTCGACACCACCCGCCGCGACCATCCCACCGCGGAATACGCTTTCCGCGAAACACCCGGTGAAACCAGCAATGGCCGCAGTTGGGCGTGGCGCATCCGCATCGCTTTGCTGGTGGTGATTGCCGGCGTGGCGCTGGTGATCATGATGCGCCATCGCACTGCGCCCGCGCCTGCAGCCACAGCCCCCGCCAACCCGGCACAGGCACAACCGGCCCAGCCGCAACCGGGCGAAGACGAGTTCCGCGTGCGCATCCAGTCCCAGCCCGACACCCCGCCCGCACCGGCACCGGCACCGGAAAAATAATCGGTCACATCGGGCTTCGGTGCCCGTCCTGTTTGGCAGTACCGTCGAAAAGGCCTGTCCGATGAGCACCGAAACGCTGGAAATCCTGCTGCAGAACGAGCTGCCTGCCGCCCGCCAGGGCTGCACGCAGTCCTATGGGCGCATCGTGATGGCCTGCCAGAACACGGTGACCGCCATCGCCCTGGCCATCACCCGCGATGTGCAGGCCAGCGAGGACATCGCCCAGGAAGCCTTCATCAAGGCCTGGCAGCAGCTCACCCAGCTCAACAACAGTTCCAGCTTCCTGCCCTGGCTGCGGCAGATCACCCGCAACCTGGCCCGCGACTGGCTGCGCGCCAACCGCAACCGTCCGCTCAGCGGCGAGGCTGCGGAAATCGCCATCAGCATGGCCGCCGATCCCTCGCCCAACGGTGTCGACGCGATGGCGCGGGTGGAGGAAGAACTGGTCGCCGAGGAAATCATCTCGGCCCTGCCCGAGGACAGCCGCGAAGCGTTGCTGCTGTACTACCGCGAAGGGCAGAGTTCGCAGCAGGTGGCCATGCTGCTGGGCCTGAGCGATGCCGCTGTGCGCAAGCGTCTGTCGCGCGCTCGTGCCAGCGTGCGCGAGGAGATGCTCAAGCGCTTCGGTGAATTCGCCCGCAGCTCTGCGCCGAGCGCCGCTTTCGCTGCCTTGGTCAGCTCGGCACTGATGTTGGCAGCGCCTGGCGTAGCCAGCGCTGCGATCATTGCCAGTGGTGCAGGAGTTGCCGGCACCAGTGCTGGCAAACTGGGAATCGGCAGTCTTGGCATCAACACCGCCGGCAGCGGCGCGGCCGCAGGAACACTCGGCGCTACCGTAAATGCGCTGTTCCCGAATCCTTTCGATCTATGGATAGTGGCCGGCGCAGTCGTGTTTGGCACGCTCGGGGCCTATCTCACCAATCTCTACCTGCTGCACTATGCCGAGACGCCGGAGGAAACCCAGCGTGTTCGCCGTTTCATGCGCCTGCACACCATCGGCGCCTTCGTGTTCTGCATCTGTGCCATGGCCGGCGTAGTGTTCCGCATGGGTCTGGTTGGCGGACTGCTGACTCTGGCAATAGGCATGGCCGTATTGAACTACCAGTACCTGGTCACGCTGCCGCGCGTGATGGCGCCGATGCTTGCACGTGACGCGGCTCGCCATGGCCGCAAGGGTCCGTCCTGGATCTATCAGAGCATGTTCGGTCGCAGCGCCGTGGTCAGCGCATCGCTGCTGGCGGTTGCGGCGACGCTGTACGCGCTGCTGCAGCACTGAACTCCAGCAACAAAACACCCCCGCTGTTGCCAGCGGGGGTGTTGTCGATCGGCGCCTTTGTAGAACTTACTTCGCAGCCGGAGCCTGCGGCGGCATCGGGCCGCGCGGGCCACGATGCTCGCGATGCCCATCCTTCCGTGCAGCCTGAAGTTCTTCCGGGCTCAACTTGCCATCCTTGTTGGTATCGGCCTTGGCAAACCACTCCGCACGACGCTGTTCAGCGCGGGCCTGGCGATCAGCCTGATCGATATAGCCGTCCTTGTTGACGTCCAGACGGGTGAAGTTGGCCTGGTACTCGGCGGCACTGATGCGGCCGTCGTTGTCGGTATCCATGCCACGCATGAAGCCGCCATCACGCGGCCCGCGGTGGCCGCCGTGGCGATCACCGCCGTGACGCCCGCCGTGCCGCATCTGCGCCATTTCCTCGCGCGACAGCTTGCCGTCCTTGTTCCTGTCCAACTCGTCGAAACGCTGTGCCAGATGCGGACGGGCCGCTGCTTCCTGGCGATCAACCACGCCATCATTGTTGGCATCCAGGCGCTGCGGCGCCGGGCTGGTGCTGGTCGGCGCAGCCGCGAACACCAAGCCGGTCGCCGAGGTGGCCAGCAGCATCGCCAGCAGGAGGAGAGGTTTGCGGTGGGTCTTGGTCATGGTGTTGCTCCGTGGTGAGGCTGCGGACGCGGCATTGCGTCCTCGCTACGGTCAACGCACCAGCCATCGGCTTGGTTGACCTGCGTACCGGCCATATTCATCACGCAGACAGGCGCAGGTTTTGCGACGCGCCACGGCTATGCTGTACGCATGGCAGCCCACGGCGAAAACAACGAAGAACTGCGCCTGTTCCAGACCGGCGAGCACGCTTGCGGCTACTGGCCGGAACGACAGGCACGCGACCTTGTGCTGGACCCCCAGGACGAGCGGCTGGGCGCGCTTTACCCGATGGCATTGACCTGGGGCTTCCGCCGCTCCGGCGATCTGGTCTACCGCCCGCACTGCGAAGGTTGCCGCGCCTGCGTGCCGGTACGCATTCCCGTGGAGCGCTTCAACCCGGACCGCAGCCAGCGCCGCTGCCTGGCGCACAACGCCGACCTGCAATGCCGGATCCTGCCTGCCGAGCGTACCGACGAACAGTTCGCCCTGTATCAGCGCTACCTGTCCCACCGCCATGCCAAGGGTGGCATGGACGAGCATGGCCCGCATGAGTTCGACCAGTTCCTGATCGGCAGCTGGTCACATGGCCGCTTCATGGAAATCCGCGCGCCCGGCGTGGCCGGAAAACGCGGGCAGCTGCTGGCTGTCGCCGTCACCGACGTCACCGACCTCGGCCTGTCGGCGGTCTATACGTTCTTTGATCCGGACCAGGAAAAACGCAGCCTGGGCACCTTCGGCATCCTGCAGCAGATCGCCTGGGCCAAGCGCAACGGCTTGCCACATCTGTACCTGGGCTATTGGATCAACGGCCACCGCAAGATGGACTACAAGCGCCGCTTCCATCCGCTGGAGTATTTCGACGGCAAGCGCTGGCTGCAGGGCGAACAGGGCCTTGGCAACGACCAACGTTGATTGGGAGGCAGCTCAATGGCGACTTGCGTTGATGCACATTTAACCGGGATTTATGCAGAATGGGAATGTCATCGCGCATCGTGATGACGCAAGGAAGTATCCATTCAACAGGAGCAATGCGTGAAGACCCAATTTTTGATTCTGGCTGCCATTGGCACCCTGGCCCTCGCCGGCTGCAAGAAGGCAGAGACCCCGGCCACCGAGGCGCCAGCAGCCAACCCGACCGCTGCCGCCGAAGTCACCCCGGCGCCGTCAACCGACACCGTCAAGGCCGGCACCGGCGTTCCGGAATGCGACCAGTACCTGGAAAAGGTCTACGCATGCATCAGCGACAAGGTGCCCGAAGCCCAGCGTGACATGATGAAGCAGGGCATCGAGCAGTCGCGTAGCGCCTGGGCTGGCGTGACCGACAAGACCGAGCTGGCCAACCAGTGCAAGACCGCGCTGGAACAGGCCAAGACCAGCTTCGGCGCGATGGGCTGCACGTTCTAAGCAACGTAACAGCGCCATCCATGGACGCCCCGCATGCGGGGCGTTCGTGTTTTCGCAGCTTCGCTTTTTCGCCTCATCGTCATGACGACGTGAGAAAATCGGCGGATGCGCATCTCAACCCTACTCGCCCCGATGACCCTGCTGTTGGCAGCCTGTTCCACCACACCCAGCGGCAGCGCCAGCGCGCCTGCCCAGCTCCGGCTGGCAACCTACAACACCTCGCTGTACTCCGAGGAGGAAGGCGGCCTGATCCGCGAACTGCAGGGCGACAGCGCGCACGCGCGCAAGATCGCTGCTGTGCTGCAGCAGACGCGACCGGATCTGGTCCTGCTCAATGAATTCGACTTCGACGACGCCCACCGCGCCGCCGACCTGTTCCAGCAACGCTATCTTGAAGTCGCCCAGCCCGGCGGCGGCGAAGCGCTCAAGTACCCGTATCGCTACCTGGCACCGGTCAACACCGGCGTGCCCAGCGGACTGGACCTGGACAACAACGGCACCGTCGGCGGCAAAGGCCGCGAGCGTGGCAACGACGCCTGGGGTTACGGCCTGCACCCGGGCCAATACGGCATGCTGGTGCTGTCCAAGTACCCGATCGATGAAGCTTCCGTACGCACGTTCCAGCTGTTGAAGTGGAGCACCCTGCCCGGCGCCTTGCGACCGATCGAGCCGAGCACCGGCAAATCGTTCTGGCCGGACGCGGTGTGGTCGCAGCTGCGGCTCTCCTCCAAGTCGCATTGGGACGTGCCGGTGCGCACCCCGCTCGGCACCGTGCACGTGCTGGCATCGCACCCCACCCCGCCGGTGTTCGACGGCAAGGAAAAGCGCAACGCCGCCCGCAACCACGACGAACTGCGGCTGTGGAAGGAGTACCTGGACGGCGGCGACAAGCCGTGGCTGTGCGATGACAAGGGCAGCTGCGGTGGCCTGGCTGCCGATGCACGCTTCGTCATCGTTGGCGACTTGAACAACGATCCGGCCGATGGCGACGGCCGCCACGACGCCATCCTCGAACTGCTGGAACACCCGCGCGTGCTGCGCTACCCGACGCCGACCAGCGTCGGTGCCGAGCAGACCAGCCTGGCCTACGCGGAGAAAGGCATTGTCCGCCGCGGCGCGCCGCAGCACGCCACCGGTGATTTCGGCCCGCGCTCAGGCACCATGCGCCTGGACTATGTACTGCCGTCCACCGGCTTGAGCTATATCGGCAGCGGCGTGTTCTGGCCCGCCAACGACAGCTCGGAAGCGAAGATCGCCGATGGCAGCGATCACCACCTTGTCTGGGTGGATGTGAAGTAAAAGAAAACGCCGGCTAAGCCGGCGTTTTTTTGTGCCTGGATGTTGTGGGAGCGGCGTAAGCCGCGAAGCTCGTACATCACCAGATGACGATGCATCCCGCCGCTGCAGCATTGCCAGCTTCGCGGCTTACATCGCTCCCACAAGCATACGGCTGACTGCTGGTGTGGGAGCTGGATCACAGCAGCTAAGCCTTACCCCTCCCCAACCCTCCCCTTGCCTTCGGCAAAGGGAGGGAGCAGATCTCAGCGCAGCTCGATTCCAATCGTCGCTGCCGCATCACGCGCAATCGCACGCGCCTGATCCACATCAGCGGCACGCGCCAGGGTCACGCCAACACGCCGCTGGCCCTGCACCATCGGCTTGCCAAACAGGCGCAGCGCCGAATCCGGATGGATCAATGCTTCGGCCACGTTGCTGAAGAACGGCACGCCGTTGCCCTGCGCCAACATCGCGCACGATGCAGATGCACCGTTGTGGCGGATGGTCGGGATCGGCAGGCCAAGAATGGCGCGCGCGTGCAGCGCGAACTCGCTCAGCTCCTGCGATACCAGGGTGACCAGGCCAGTGTCGTGCGGACGCGGCGAGACCTCGCTGAACCACACCGCATCGCCCTTCACGAACAACTCGACACCGAACAGCCCCCAACCACCAAGGTCATCGGTGATGGCGCGGGCAATCTGCTGCGCACCTTCCAGCGCCTTGGCCGACATCGCCTGCGGCTGCCAGCTTTCGCGGTAATCGCCATCCCTCTGCAGATGGCCGACCGGATCGCAGAACGCGGTACCTCCGGCATGACGCACGGTCAGCAGGGTGATCTCGTAATCGAAGTCGATGAAGCCTTCGACGATGCAGCGGCCGGCACCGGCGCGACCGCCGGTCTGCGCGTATTCCCACGCCGGGCCGATGTCGGCCTCGCTGCGCAGCGTGCTCTGGCCCTTGCCCGAGGACGACATCACCGGCTTGACCACGCACGGCAAGCCGATCGCGGCAACGGCCTCGCGGTACTCGGCCTCGGTATCGACGAAGCGGTAGGGCGAGGTCGGCAGGCCCAGGGTTTCCGCGGCCAGGCGGCGGATGCCTTCGCGGTCCATGGTCAGGCGCGCGGCACGCGCGGTCGGGATCACCCGCAGGCCCTGCTCGGCTTCCAGCTGCACCAGGGTTTCGGTGTGGATGGCCTCGATCTCGGGCACCACCAGGTGTGGCTGCTCCTGCGCGATCAAGGCCTTCAGTGCGGCCGGGTCGAGCATGTCCAGCACATGGCTGCGGTGCGCAACCTGCATGGCCGGGGCATTGGCGTAGCGGTCCGCGGCAATCACTTCCACCCCGAAACGCTGCAGCTCGATGGCCACTTCCTTGCCCAGTTCGCCCGAACCAAGCAACAGGACGCGGGTAGCGGATGGGGACAACGGGGTACCGAGGGTGATCATCAGGCAGGTCCGGAAGGCACAAAAGAGGGTGCCTATTCTAGGCAAGCCGGCGCGGCGAGCGGACATCGTAGCCCGGGGCAGCGTCAGCACACCCAGGGAGTGAGCGGAACTACCGTGGCGATTACGGGCCAGCTTACTCCCCGGGTGCGCTGCCGCTTACCCGGGCTACGGGTTTCCGGCCCTGCGGGGAGCCTCGTCAAAACCGCTTGCATGTTGATATCAATTTGATATCTTTCATTCCAACCACCACGGAAGATGTGCCATGAAAGAGAAGTCCCTCGGTTCCATTACCGGTATTCCCACCCTCCTCGGCACCTTGCTGATGATGCTGGCCGGCACCGCTGCCATCGTCGGTGCGGTCGTGGTCACCAAGAACGGCACCGGTGGCGGCGGGATGCTGGTGCTCGGCGGCATCGCATTGCTGGTTGTTGGCATCTTCCTCAGCTGCGGCCTGTACATGGTCCAGCCCAACCAGGTGGCCGTGATCAGCCTGTTCGGCAAGTACGTGGGCACGGTCAAGGACAACGGCCTGCGCTGGAACAACCCTTTCTTCAGCAAGCGCACCGTCAGCCAGCGCGTGCGTAACTTCGAGAGCGGCAAGCTCAAGGTCAATGAACTGGACGGCTCGCCGATCGAGATCGCAGCGGTCATCGTCTGGCAGGTAATCGATGCCTCCGAAGCGGTCTACAACGTCGACGACTACGAGAGCTTCGTGCACATCCAGTCCGAATCGGCACTGCGTGCGATGGCCACCAGCTATCCCTATGACCAGCACACCGAAGGCCAGCTTGCCCTGCGCAGCCACGCCGCCGAGATCTCCCAGCACCTGAAGGATGAGCTGGCCGAGCGCCTGGCCGATGCCGGCGTGCAGGTACTTGATGCCCGCATCAGTCACCTTGCCTACGCCCCGGAAATCGCCCAGGCCATGCTGCAGCGCCAGCAGGCCAGCGCGGTGATCGCAGCACGCACGCAGATCGTCGCCGGTGCCGTCGGCATGGTCGAGATGGCACTGCTGGAACTGCAGAAGAACGCCGTCGTCACCCTCGACGAAGAGCGCAAGGCACACATGGTCAGCAACCTGTTGACCGTGCTGTGCTCGGACCGTGGCACCCAGCCGATCGTCAATGCCGGTTCGCTGTACTGAACAACGTAGTGAGGTAATCGCAGTGAATGTTTTCGCCCCCCTGATCATCGCAGCCACCGGCGTTCCGGCCCTGTGCTTCGCCGTGTGGAGCGGACGCCCCGGCACCGCCCATGCACGCGGGCTGGGCCTGCACTGGGCCTTGATCGCACTGTGCATGTTCGTGGCGGCCACCGGCGTCTATCTGGCCGGTGACAACCGCAACATCGCCTACGGCGTGATCATCGCGCTGGTGGTGGCAGTCAATGCGCTGGGCATTTCGCTGGTGCTGCACCTACGCCGCGGCAACAACGGAGCACCCCGCCGGTGAGCGAGAAGAAGGCCTATCCGCTGCGCATCAACGCTGATGTTCTGGCTGCGACCCAGCGCTGGGCCGACGACGAACTGCGCAGCCTCAACGCGCAGATCGAGTACGTGATCCGCGACGCCCTGCGCAAGGCCGGGCGCCTACCCAAACCTGAGCAGGAACCCAAGGAAGAGCAATGAGCACGCAGTGGAAATACCTCGTCGTCGAATTGAAAACCACCCTGATGGGCAGCTTCAAGGCAGAAACACTGCAGGAAGAACTGGACAAGCAAGGCCGGCTTGGCTGGGAGCTGGTCAACGTGGTCCATGCCACACCCACCATCTCCACCCCCACACTGGTTTTCAAAAAGGCGCTGTAATGAAGACCTTGGGGAGATTGATCACCGCAGCGATTCTCTCACTCGCCGGCAGCGCACAGGCTGCCGACCCGGCTGCCTTGGCCACCCAGCTACTGGACCGGCTTGATGCTGGCCAATACGCTGCTGCCGAAGCGGATTTTTCGGCGCAGATGAAAGCGGCGGTACCGGCAGACAAGCTCAAGGCAGTCTGGGAATCACTGCCCGCGCAGATGGGCGCGGCCGGCCCGCGCGGTGAAGCAACAACCAGCGAAGCCGACGGCTTCCGCATCGTTGTCGTCCCACTGCGCTACGCCAATGGCGCACTGCAGGCACGCATCGTGCTGGACAAGGACGACAAGGTGGCAGGCTTCCTGGTGCAGCCTGCAACGGCTGCGCCGGCACCACCGCCTGCGGCGGATGCCAGCTTCATCGAGCAGGACTTCAGCGTACCGGCCAGTGGTAGCGCCAGCGCGCCACTGCCGGGCACGCTGACCCTGCCCAAGGGCAAGGGCCCCTTCCCCGCCATTGTGCTGGTGCACGGCTCCGGCCCGCAGGACCGCGATGAAACCATCGGCCCCAACCGCCCGTTCCTGGACATCGCGCGTGGACTCGCCGCGCAGGGCATTGCCGTGCTGCGTTACGAAAAGCGCAGTCATGCACGTCCGCAGGATTTCAAAGGCAGCTTCAGCGTTGATGACGAAACCACCAACGATGCGGTCGCGGCGGTAAGCGCGTTGGCGGGCAACGCCAACATCGATCCTCGCCACGTGTATCTGCTGGGCCACAGCCAGGGAGGAATGCTGGCCGGGCGCATCGCCAAGGCGGCCAATGGCAAGCTGGCAGGACTGGTACTGCTGGCTGCACCCGCGCGCCCCATCCTCGACCTGCTGGCCGAGCAGAACCGCTACATGCTTGGCCTGGACGGCACGATCAGCGCCGAGGACCAAGCCCAGCTCACCGCACTGGACGCAGCAATAGCGAACGTGCGCGGCAATCCGGAAGCGCGGTTGATGGATGTCCCCGGTCGGTTCTGGCAGCAGCTGGAAGCAGTCGACCCCATCGCCGACGCACGCGACAGCACGCTGCCAGTGTTGGTGCTGCAGGGTGGCCGCGACTTCCAGGTGATCGACACCGACTGGCAGCTGTGGAACAAGGGCCTGCAGGGGGAGCGCTACCGCTTCCGGCACTACCCGGCGCTCAACCACCTCGGCATCGCCGGTGAAGGCAAGGGCTCACTGGAAGAATACGCGCGCCCGGGCCACGTCGATCCAGCGCTGATCAACGACATCGCGCTATGGATCAAGGCGCAGCGATGAGCAGCCGGGACACCTCGCCAACCGAGACAACGGCATTCAACGTCGCCACGCCAACCAGCTCAATCCTGCTCTGGTTGTGGACGCCCATGCTGCTGGTGCTCAGCATCGATCCGCTGACCAGGGTGTTCGCCGGCAAGCCACCGTTCCAGGCGACGTTCGCCTCCTGGGGCGGCTGGTTGATACTGTCCGTGGTTGGCGCAGCGCTGACCGTGGCCTACCGGCGACGCGAACTGCGCGTTGAACCGAAGCAATTGACCATCGCCGCCACCTTGTACACCCGGCGCGTGGCGCTGAGTTCGATGCGCCTGGAACGCGCGCGCATCGTCAATTTCGCAGAGAACCCTGATTTCAAGCCGGGCGGGAAATCCAATGGCTTCCAGTTCCCCGGCTTCCGCGCGGGCCACTTCCACATGAAGGGTGGCGGCAACGCCTTCTGCCTGATCACCGACAACAGCCGCGTACTGGTGATCCCGCTGCGCGACGGCAACAGCGTGCTGGTCAGCCCCGAACAGCCGCGCGCCCTGCTGGATGAACTCAGGCGGCTGGCCGACGGCGGCGCACCGGCCTAAGCTGCGTACATGCGCAACGCTCCCCATATCCTGCTGAACACGCCCGACATCGAGATCTGGCCGGGCGGCCTGTTGCGCGCGCGCAGCAATGACGATGCACGCGTACTGGCGCGGGCAACGCATGTACTGCGACGCAAACGCGATGGGCGTTACCTGGCGGCGCAGCTGCGCGGCGGCCTGATGCCCCTGGTAACACGGCTGGCGGACGAACCCGGCATCGACTTTGCGTTGACCGCATTGGAAGCCTTGCGATCTCAGCCATCCCGTATCCCGCCCCCGAGCGGCAGCCTGCCCTTGCATCAACTGCAACTGCATCTGCAGCAACTGGATCTTGATGCCGACGCCTACGCCGCCCGGACCGGTTTGCCGCTGGTCGCCGAACCCGTGCATCTGCACCTGGCGGGCTTTGATCGCTACCGCAGGCCACTCTGGCTCACCCGTGGTGCGGCGCGCGGCTGGCAGCGCATGCAGCAGGCAGCGGCTGGTGACGGCGTCGCGCTGGATGCGATTTCCGGCTACCGCAGCCATGACTATCAGCTCGGTATTTTCGAACGCAAGCTGGCGCGCGGGCTGAGCGTTGACGAGATCCTCACCGTCAACGCCGCACCCGGCTACAGCGAACACCACGGCGGTGACGCACTGGACATCAGTACGCCGGGCGAGCCTCCTGCCGAGGAATCCTTCGAGCACACCGCAGGCTTCGCCTGGCTGCAGCGGCACGCCGCAGGTTTCGGCTTCCACATGAGCTACCCGCGCGACAACCCGCACGGCATCATCTACGAGCCCTGGCACTGGTGTTATCGCCGCAATGAAAACGCCACCGCCCGAGGGTGAACGTCGGCGGCTGGTGCAGGCAGCGCTTGGCGCAGGCCTGCTGGCCCAGCTGCCCGCATGCAAATCCCGATCCAGCCAGACATTGGCCAGCGATGTCGCGCAGCTGGACCGCACCGCCGTTGCCGGCGTGGTGCGCCCTGCCAGCAGCGCCGGCGTAGTTGCGGCCCTGCAACGTTGGCCGGGCACCGTCTGCGTCGCTGGCGGCCGCTACAGCATGGGCGGACAGACCCGGGCCGAACATGCGCTGCAGCTGGACATGCAGCGCATGGATCGCCTGCTGTGGCTGGACCCGGAAACACCCAGCGTGCGCGTGCAGGCTGGCATGCGCTGGCGGCAACTGCAGGAGCATCTGGATCCGCGTGACCTCGCCGTCAAGGTGATGCAGAGCTACAGCAACTTCAGCATCGGCGGCTCGGTATCGGTCAATTGCCACGGCCGCTATGTCGGCAGCGGCGCACTGGCAGGCAGCGTGCGCGCCCTGCAGCTGGTCACCGCCGATGGTCGCGTGCTGGAGTTGTCCCGCCAGCAGCAGCCGGCATTGTTCGCCGCGGTGATTGGCGGCTACGGCGGCCTGGGCGTGATCACCGAGGTCGAGCTGGACCTCGCGCGCAACGAGAGAATGGCACGCAGCGTCGAACAGCTTGCCCTCGTCGATTACCCGGACTGGTTCAACGCCCATGTACTGGGCAGGCCCGAGGTAGTGCTGCACAACGCCGACCTGCTGCCACCGGACTTCAATGCTCCGCTGGCGATCAGCTGGAGCCGCAGCAGCGCCGCACTGACCGACGCAAGACGGCTGATGCCCATCCGCGCCAGCCATGCCAAGGACCAGAACCTGATCTGGGCCGCATCCGAACTGCCCGGCGGCGACCAGCTGCGCGACCTCTACCAGACACGCAGCCTGCTCACCGAACCACGCGTGGTGATGCGCAACCTGGAAGCCAGCCTGGATGCGGCATCGCTGGAGCCGCGCACACGCCGGATGTCGTCCTACCTGCTGCAGGAATACTTCATCCCGGTTGCCGGATTCGCGTCCTTCGCACGCACCATGGCCGGAATCCTGCGCAGGCACGACGTCAATGCACTGAACATCTCGATCCGCCACGCGCCTGCCGACAACACCTCGTTGATGCGCTGGGCGAGCGAAGAAGTCTTCTGCTTCGTGCTGTACCACAAGCAACGCAGCTGGAACGCCGCCGAACAGTACAGCAGCGGCTGGACCCGCCGCCTGATCGACGCCGCGCTCGAGCATGGTGGTCGCTACTACCTGCCCTACCGTCTGCACGCCAGCCAGGCGCAGTTCCAGCGCGCCTACCCGCAGGCGGTGCAGTTTGCCGCCATCAAGCAGCAGCTGGATCCTGGCAATCGTTTTCGCAACCTGCTGTGGGAGCGCTACCTGCCGCGTTGAGCGGGCTCGAAGCCAAAGTCGCCCTCGTGTATGCGGACTTCCCGCTTTCCAGGGATACCGGCTTCGCGGCTTACGCCGCTCCTGCAATCGGGAGCGCACCGCATTTGTGGGAGCGGCGTAAGCCGCGAGGCTGACGGCAACCGAGCTGCTGGGCAAAACCGCAATCAAGGGAGGCATCAGGCTTAACACCATGGCAGATTCAGCCAGGTGGGCTGCAATTCGGCGCTGACGATCTACCGGCTTCGCGGCTTACGCCGCTCCCACAGAAGAAAGCAGACGCTTCACCTCGCCACTTAGTCCTGCGAGCGATTGGTCTTTTGTCTGGGTTCTACACTGAAGTCGGCGATGCGCCATAGATACAGGCTGGCCCAGGTGCGGTACGGGCCCCAGCGTTCGCCGCGCTCGGCCAGCGCCTTGGGCGTCAGCATTGTCTCGCTGCCATCCACGCGCTGTGCGCCCTTGCGGATACCCAGGTCATCGATCGGCAGGATGTCGGGACGACCGAGGCGGAACATCAGCATCATCTCCACCGTCCAGCGGCCGATGCCGCGCACTGCCACCAGTGCGTCGACGATGGACTGGTGATCCATCACCGACATCTGCCGCAGGCCCGGCAATTCACCGGCGCGCTCACGCCGGGCGAGATCACGCAGCGCCAAGGCCTTGTTGCCCGATACGCCACATGCCCGCAGCCCGGGGTCATCAATCAGATCGAGGCTTGCAGCGTGCAGGCGCTTGCCGCCAATCGCCGTCTCCACCCGCCCGACTATCGTCGAAGCGGCCTTGCCACTGAGCTGCTGGAACAGGATTGCCCGCGCCAACGCATCTACCGGGTCGAACGAACGCGCCCAGCCCGGTGGCGCCGGCAACGGCCCGATGCGGCGCATCCAGCCGGCCAGGCGCTTGTCCACCCGCTGCAGGTGCGCCTGCGCCTCATCGATGTCGAAGCCGCGTCGATAGCGGGGCATGGCTCAACGGCGCAAGGCACTGAGTGCCAGCAGCACCCAACCGCCCATCAGGGTGATGCCACCGGCCGGTGCCAATGTCGTCGGCCAGTGCATCAGCACATTGCCGACCAGGCTGCCGGAGAACAACAACGTTCCCAGCAGCAACACATACAAGGCACCGCGACCCAACTGGTTCACCGAGGACGCACCCAATCCCACCAGCACCACGCCGTGGCCGAATGCGTACAAGGCCGCGGTGTTCAGGTGCGACTGCGCCAGCGCGTCACTCACCCCATGCGAGGCGTAAGCCGACAGGCCGACCGCCGCCGCCGCCAGCAGGCCGCCGCAGAAAGCCAGAAACGAGGGTTTACGCGCACGCCGTTCCACTCCCAACATCTCGTTCTCCAATCAATCCTGCAAACACCATCCATAAAAAAACGCGCCGCTGGAAGCGACGCGTTTTCTCGATCAGATCATCGACAACAACCCGATGATTACTTGACGGCCCAGTACAGGTCGTAGGAACCATCGACGGTGAAGGCCTTGGCCACGCCACCCTTCCACGACTCATACGGACGGTCAACAACTTCGTTGCCGGTGGTGGTAGCCCATGCACGCAGGCCGTTACGGGCCAGGTCCAGGCCAGCCATGTGGCCGGTGTAGGAAGCAAATGCCGAACGGTGGGCCGGAGCATGCACGTAGGTCACCGGGTTGCCCGCGGGGATCTTGACGCTCAGCTCGGCGGCATCACCCGCAGCAACCGGTGCCGCAGCAGCGGCCGGAGCGGCAGCTTCGCCGTCCTTCTTGTCGGCAGCCGGAGCAGCAGCGCTGCCCTTGCGAACCGGCAGAGCCACGTCGAAGGCGTACTTTTCAGCACCGAAATCGGTGGTGACGATACGGACCGGACCAGCAGCAACCAGACCATTGGCATCCATCGCGCGCTTGATCCATTCCATGTTGTCGTCGATCGACTTCTGGATGGCATCGTTGTTGCGGTCGATGTTACCGGCGTTGACCACCAGCAGGTTTTCAGCCGGCACCTGGACAACCTTCAGGTCGTTCAACGGCGCTTCGGCAGCAGCGTAGTCAACGTTCGGCACCGAGGCCAGCATGTTGGCCATGCGCGACAGACCCAGCTTCAGGTCGTCGCCGATGTGGCGGCTGACGTACAGGCCAGCGTAACGACCAAACAGGTCGAAACCGTACTTGACGCTGTAGTCCTGGGTGATCTTGACGTTGCGATCGTTCTTGCCGGTCGGCTCGAGCGTGAACGAGGTCACCTTGTCGGTACCGCGGGTCGGGTCTTCGATGGCAATCACGACGCGCTTGTTCTTTTCGCTATCGGTGATTTCCCAGCTGCCCTGGCCCAGGCCCGTGGAGGAATAGTCCATGCGGGCGCCCTTGCCGGCGTCCGGGCCGCTGAACTTCAGCTCCACGGCCTTGTCGCGCAGCACAAGCGGATTCCAATCCTTGAAGCGGCGCAGGCTGTTGACCGTGTCATACACGATCGTCATCTTGCGGTTGGTTTCGATGCTTTCGGTAATGTGGCGCTCGCCCGGCAGACACACGCCAATGAGGACAAACAGGCCAGCCACGATCCCCAAAGCGATCAGGAACTCGATAATACGGGTCATTCAGGAGTCTCCGGGGCCGATCCCACGGCCGGGTTGATTTGAAGGGAAGCCCCCATCCTAGCAGGCTTTCCGCAGGTTGTTCAGCACATTTGGCGCACCGGTTTCCATTACCAGAATGCGCTATCTCACAGATAGGCCGCAGGGTAGCGTCTAAACCACCAACCCAGCGTGCCTTCAGCCGATAGCTCGGACTGTATTTCGTCCGCAGCGGCGGTATTTTCCACCGTCTTGGGTGTCCAACACCAGTACCGCAACCAACTTTTCACGAACCGCCACCGCGCCATCCACAGCGCCGCATGCCGCATTCATCCAGGCCCAGGCAGCACCGGCTGTCCGCCGTTCACACCAACTGCAGTTCAAAGGCCTTGAGCACGGCACGGGTACGGTCGCGCACGCCCAGTTTGGACAGAATATTGGAGACATGGTTCTTGATGGTGCCCTCGGCCACACCCAGGGAGTTCGCGATCTCCTTGTTGGAGAAGCCGCTGGCCATCAGCCGCAGGATCTCGGTCTCGCGGTCGGTCAACGGGTCCGGCCGGTCCAGGCTGACGAACTCATTGCGCATGTGTTCCAGCCCCGACAACAGGCGCTGGGTCACCGCCGGCTGCACCAGCGAGCCACCGTTGGCAACGGTGCGGATGGCGCCCACCAGCTGTTCCAGGGTCACATCCTTGAGCAGATAGCCCTTGGCGCCAGCCTTGAGCCCAGCCAGCACCAGTTGGTCATCGTCAAAGGTGGTCAGGATGATCGAGGGCGGCAGCGTCCCGGCGCGGCTGAGCGTCTGCAGCGCTTCCAGCCCGGACATCACCGGCATGCGCATGTCCATCAGCACCACATCCGGCTGCACCTGCGGAATCATCTCCACCGCCTGACGGCCGTCGATGGCCTCGGCCACCACTTCAATACCGTCATCCAGCGCCAGCAGCGAACGGATGCCCTGCCGGACCAGGGTTTGGTCGTCGACCAGACAGACACGGATCATCAATTCACTCCTTGCGGCCCCGAGGCCAACATCATATTGGTAACCAGTGGCAGGCTGGCGCGAAGACGGAAACCCTCACCCCTTCGTGCCGATACGTCCAGCACACCCCCATACTGCGCCAGCCGCTCGCGCATGCCGCGCAAGCCATTGCCCGGCATAATTTCCTCGAAATCACCACCGATGCCGTCATCATGCGCGCTGATGACCACCTGCGCGGCATCCCGCTCCACGTTGATCCACAGATTGTGGGCGCCGGCATGGCGCACCGCATTGGTGATGATTTCCTGCGTACAGCGCAGCAGCACATGGGCGCGCTCGGGATCTTCAACGCTGAACGGGTCATCGATCTGCAGATGGATATCCAGCGACGGTACCCGCTCGGTCAGCGGCCGCAGGGCGGCTGCCAGGTCGATCGCCCCGCTCTCGCGCAGCTGGCTGACCGCCTCGCGCACGTCGGTCAGCAGCAGCTTGGCCAGGGTATGCGCCTGGCGGACGTGTTCCTGCGCCTGGCCCTCGGTGATATGCCCGGCCACTTCCAGGTTCAGGCTCAGCGCGGTCAGATGGTGGCCGAGCAGGTCATGCAGCTCACGGGAAATACGCGTGCGCTCGTTGACCCGCGCGCTTTCGGCCAACAGCAGCCGCGTGGCCCGCAGCTCGGCGTTCAAGCGCCGCTGCTCCTCCCGCGCCTGGGTCTGCTGCCGGGCCACCAGGCTGGTGACAAAGATGAACATCGAGAAGCCACCGTATAGCAGCGACTGCAGCAGCGCCTCGAACAGCGGCAGGCCGAGGATCAGGTTGTAGACCGGAAGCACCGCCAGCTGGCTCAGCACCAGCCAGATGACGCCGACCCAGCGGCTCAGCAGCCACGGGATCACCCCGGCCGCGACCATCATCAGGATGCTGCCCAGGCCAGTGGCGGACAGATAGCTCACCACCAGCGCCGAAACCGTCAGCAGCAGCAACGCCAACCGGTCGTACCAGCTGGTGTGGCCAGCAGCATTGAGCCCCCGGGTCAGCCAGAAGTAGCAGCCGCCAAAGGTCAGGTAGGCCAGGAACAGCCAGATCGCCTCCCCGGCGGCAGGCTGCAGCACGCCCTCCTCCGGCGCGTACTGGGTATAGATCAGGGGCAGGCTGACCAGGGCCCAGGTAAACAGGCCGGCCAGGCGGAGGACTCGGGTATGGCTGAGGTATCCCAACATGCCTGCATGGTAAGGACCCGGCCGCCCCAACGCCCTCCCTCGGAAGTCATGCATGGCGACCTTCGCTGATGGCTCGCCCGGCTCGGGCCACCCATGCGATAATCGCGCCACAGCCCTTTGGGCCGACCGCGATACCCCACGGAGTCACAATGTCGATTGTTATCCGCGACGTGCGCGAGCACGAGCTCGATTCCGTCCTGGCACTGAACAACAACGCTGGTCTTGCGATTCTTCCGCTGGATGCAGCCAAGGTCCGCCGTTTCTACGAAACAGCCGAATACTTCCGGGTTGCCGAACGTGACGGCAACATGGCCGGCTTCCTGGTCGGCTACGGCAGCAACAGTGCCCATGACAGCTGCAATTTCGCCTGGTTCCAGCAGCGCTACCCCAGCTTCTTCTATATCGACCGCATCGTGGTGGCCAGTCGCCGCCGTGGCGGTGGTGTCGGCCGCGCGTTCTATGCCGATGCCCAGAGCTATGCTGAGCTGCGCTACCCACAGATGGCCTGCGAGGTGTTCCTCGACCACGGCGCCGATGCCGCCCTGCTGTTCCATGGCAGCTTCGGCTTCCGCGAGGTCGGCCAGAACACCATGCCCTCGGTCGATGTGCGGGCCAGCATGCTGCTCAAGGATCTGTGCAGCTACGAGTGGGTAAAAGAGACCTATGGCGACAACCTGCCCGACGTTCCCTGGGTAGGCAACACACGCCGGCTGCTGCAACAGCGGCCGACCGGAACCTGAGATGGCAGTGAATTTGGATTACGAACAGGCTGGTGAACTGAAAATCGGGCAGGTCGGCATTGCCAACCTGCGCATCCGCACCCTCGACGTGGAGCGCCTGGCCCAGGAAATGCGCGAACGCGTGGCGCGCGCGCCCAAGCTGTTCGGTCGCGCGGCGGTGATCCTGGATTTTGGTGGTTTGAGCCAACTCCCGGACCTGACCACCGCACAGCAGCTGGTCAACGGCCTGCGCGACGCCGGCGTCCTGCCGGTGGCACTAGCCTACGGCACCAGTGAAACAGAAACCCTGTCGCAGCAGCTGGGCCTGCCGGTGCTTGCCAAGTTCCGCGCCCAGTACGAACCACTCGAAGCCGAACCTGCAGCTACACCGGCGTCTGCTCCCAAACAGAGCAAACGCGCTGCAGCCGCAGCACCGGCACCCGCCGCACCGACCGCCGCTGCCGCCGCACCGCAGCCCGGCAAGATGCAGCTGGGCACGGTGCGATCGGGCCAGCAGCTATACGCCGAGAACTGCGACCTGACCGTACTCTCAACGGTGGGCGCCGGCGCTGAGGTCATCGCCGACGGCAGCATCCATATCTACGGTACGCTGCGAGGCCGCGCATTGGCCGGTGCCCAGGGCAACACCAGCGCACGCATTTTCTGTCGCGACTTCCACGCTGAACTGGTCGCGATTGCAGGACGGTATAAGGTACTGGACGATATTCCGGACAAGCTGCGCGGCAAGGCCGTGCAGGTATGGCTGGAACAGGACCAGATCATGATTGCTGCGCTGGATTGACGCAGCTCACAACGACATTCAGGAGAGATCCTTTGGCTGAAATCATCGTAGTCACCTCCGGCAAGGGCGGCGTCGGCAAGACCACCTCCAGCGCCAGCATCGCCTGCGGCATCGCGCGGCGCGGCAAGAAAGTTGCCGTCATCGACTTCGACGTCGGCCTGCGCAACCTTGACCTGATCATGGGCTGCGAGCGCCGCGTGGTGTACGACTTCGTCAACGTCGTGCACGGTGAGGCCACGCTGAAGCAGGCCCTGATCAAGGACAAGCGCTTCGACAACCTATACGTGCTGGCTGCCTCGCAGACCCGCGACAAGGACGCACTGAACAAGGAAGGCGTGGAGAAGGTCCTCAAGGATCTGGCTGCCGACGGCTTCGACTACATCATCTGCGACTCCCCGGCCGGCATCGAAAAGGGCGCGTTCCTGGCGATGTACTTCGCTGATCGCGCCGTCGTCGTGGTCAACCCGGAAGTGTCTTCGGTACGCGACTCGGACCGCATCATCGGCCTGCTCGACTCCAAGACCGCCAATGCCGAAGCCGGCAAGGCCGTGCCGGCCTACCTGCTGCTGACCCGCTACAGCCCCTCGCGCGTTGAAAGCGGCGAGATGCTGAGCATCACCGACGTGGAAGAAGTGCTGGGGCTCAAGGCCATCGGCGTCATCCCCGAATCCGGCGACGTGCTCAACGCCTCCAACAAGGGCGAGCCGGTCATCCTGGACGCCGAGTCGCCGGCCGGCCAGGCCTATGAGGACGCTGTCGGCCGCATCCTGGGTGAAGAGCGCCCGATGCGCTTCACCACCGTGGAGAAGAAGGGCTTCTTCAGCAAGTTGTTTGGAGGATAAGCATGGGACTGCTCGACTTCCTGAGACAGAAGAAGACCACCGCCGAAACCGCGAAGAACCGCCTGCAGATCATCATCGCGCAGGAACGCAGCACCCGCGGTGGCCCGGACTACCTGCCGCTGCTGCAGCGTGAGCTGCTGGAAGTGATCAAGAAGTACGTCAACATCGACGCCGACGCGGTCAAGGTGGACCTGGTCAAGGATGGCGCCAACGACGTGCTCGACATTTCCGTGGCCCTGCCCGACGACAAGTGATGACAGCCCGGCGGCCACGGCCGCCGGGACTCCAGTGCCCGTGAACCAACACCCTGCCAACGAACCAACCCAGCCGGTGCTGTGCGTTGGGGATATCCAGTGGACCGACGCTGCGGACCTGCTCGCGCGCCACGGCCTGCGCCTGAACCACGTCGCCGCCGGCGAGAAGATTCCCGGCAGTTATTGGGGCGAGCCAGAGGCCGGCATCATCGCCTGCGATGTCTATGTGCGCGACGACACGCCGGTGCATTCGATGCTGCACGAGTCCTGCCACCTGATCGTGCTGCCGCCCGAGCGGCGTGCGCAGGTGCACACCGACGCCACCGACTCGGTGCCCGAGGAAGACGCTACCTGCTACCTGCAGATCGTGTTGGCCGGGCAATTGCCCGGCGTGGGCAGCCCGCGGCTGATGGCCGACATGGACAGCTGGGGCTACACCTACCGGCTGGGTTCGACCCAGGCCTGGTTTGAGCAGGACGCCGACGATGCAAAGCGTTGGCTGATCGAGCGCGAGCTGTTGTCGGGCGAATGACCTTGTAGGAGCGGCGTAAGCCGCGAAGCCGATAGACCATCCGGTCCGAAGGTTGCCAGCCCACAAGCATTGCCAGCTTCGCGGCTCACGCCGCTCCTACAAAACCCCTCGCCCCTTGCCTTAGCGCGGCCTGGAACTCCCCATGTCCAAGATGACCCGCGTGCCCCGCTCCGGCTGCGAATGGATCTCCAGCTTCCAGCCCAGGTGATCACACAAGCGCGCGATCAGGTCCAGGCCAATTCCAGCGCCTGGGTTGCGCTCGCCCTTGCTCATGCGCGCATACACCTGCGCCACTTCCTCCGGACTCATGCCGTGGCCGGGATCTTCGATGGTCAGCACTGCATTGGCGGAAACGCCGACACGCACCTCGCCGCGATCACTGTTCTCGATGGCATTGCGCAGCAGATTGCCAACCGCCGCCTGCACCACCGCCAGCGGCGCGAGCACCTGACACGGCGCGGCTTCCACCAACACCAGCTCCAGTTCCTTGCCCTTGGCCAGGTAGCGATGGTCTTCGGCAACCTCCGGCAGCAACTCATCCAAGGCAACCAGCTCACTCATCGCCGACAGCTTGGCCGGGTCACGCGCAAGCACCAGCAGCAACTGGATCAACTGTTCCATGCCAGTCGATGTGCTGCGCACCCGCAGCAGTTGCTGGCGCGCCCTGTCCGGCAATCCCGGCTGCTCCAGCGCCAGTTCAGCGGCACCGGTGATCACCGCGATCGGCGTGCGCAGCTCGTGGCTGGCGGTACTGATGAACGCACGTTCGCGCTCGACGAAATGCTCGTTGCGCTGCAGGTAATCATTCAAGGCACCGGCTATCACTTCCAGCTCGGTACTGCCGCGCTTGTCCACCAGCACCCGCTGCCCGCGCCGTTCGGGGCTCAGCTTGGCAATGTCCTGCGCCAGCACCGACAAGGGCCGTACCAGGCGGGTCATGCCAACCCAGGCCATCAGCAAGGTCACCAGCAACAACGCCACACCCGCCAGCAGCGCCCAGCGCGTGATGAAGTGCTCCAGCTCGCCGAAATCCGAGATATCCAGCGCCAATACCACCCGACCGAAATCGGAGGTATCGCGGACCATGACCGCGGTGTCCTTGCCATCCAGCAACGCGCCGTCATGCAGCCCGGGATGCAGCCTGCCCAGGCTCTCGGGAATACCTGCCGGCTCGCGTTCCGAGTAGAACCGCAACGTGTCCGAGTCCTGCCAGTGGTATGCCGGATCGGTGCGCATCTGGCCGATGATGCTGTCCAGTTCGGTGTTCAACAGCGAGCGCCACACCGCGTGCTCGGCGTGTTCGTGCACATAGTTGGCGGCACTGAACACCGCCAGTGTCACCAGTGCGACATAGATCGCCAACCAGCCCAGCAATTTGCGGCGCAGCGTGCGCCGTGTCATGGCGCGCCACCCGCCGCGGGTGCGGACAAACGGTAGCCCACGCGCGGCAAGGTCTGCAGCAGCTTCTGTTCGAATGGACCATCCACCGCGCGACGCAGTTCGTAGATATGCGAGCGCAGCATGTCGCCGTCCGGCGGATCATCGCCCCAGAGCGCATATTCCAGCTGGTCGCGGGTAACTGCCGCCGGGCTTGCCCGCATCAGCACCTCGAGCAGTTTGCGGCAGGCCGGGTACAGGTGCAGCACCTGCCCTGCGCGTTGGGCTTCGAACGTGGACATGTCCAGTTGCAGGTCATGCACTTCCAGCACCTTGCGCGGGTTGCGCCCGTTGGTGCGCGCCAGCACCGCCTCCAGCCGCACTTCCAGTTCCGGCAGCGCGAACGGTTTGGTCAGGTAGTCATCGGCACCGGCGCGGAAGCCGGCGATCTTGTCCGGCAACTCGTCGCGGGCGGTGAGCATGATCACCGGCACCTCGGAGCGGAACTCCTCGCGCAGCTTGCGCAGCACTTCCGGCCCTTCCATGCGCGGCAGCATCCAGTCCAGCAGGATGGCGTCATAACTCTGGGTGCCGGCCAGGTGCAGGCCGGTGATGCCGTCCGGGGCAACATCGAGGGTATGCCCGCGCGCTTCGAAATAATCGAACAAGTTGGCGATCAGATTGCGATTGTCTTCGATGACCAGCAGCCGCATGCGGGCATGACCTTGCTGCCCCGGGCCGAGGCATTACCGTCGTATCCTAGCGCCGCCAACGTCGGATTGTCGTCGAAATGCAGCCGACGTCGTCCGCGGGTAGATTTCGACGTGTTTCCAACGTTGCTTGCGGCATGATCCTGCCAGCCTTTGATAACGAGCCATCTGTGCGCCCAACTCCGCCCCGCTCTTCATCCAATAGACTGTGGTTCGCCATCCTGATCGCACTGGTCATCGCCAGCCTGCTGGCAGGACTGGGCATGCGCTCGCCGCAGCCACCGGACGAGCCGCGCTTCGTGCTGGCCGCACGGCATATGGTGGAGACCGGGCAATGGCTGCTGCCACACCGTGGCAGCGAGTTGTATGCGGAGAAGCCCGCCACTTTCATGTGGATCCAGGCGGCCACTTACAAAGTGATCGGTGACTGGAACCTATCCTTCCTGGTGCCCTCGCTGCTGGCCGCCCTGCTCACGCTTTGGCTGACCTGGGACATGAGCCGGCGCCTGTGGAACCGGCAGATCGCCCGTTATGCCGTCGTCGGGCTGTTCGTCTGCATCCAGTTCGGGTTGATGGCCAAGCGCGCGCAGATCGACATGGTGCTGGTCGGCATGACCACGCTGGCGCTCTGGGGACTGGTACGCCATTTATTGCTGGGCCCGAACTGGTGGGCGCTAGCCCTGGCGGCGTTCGCCGCTGGTGCAGGCACCGTGACCAAGGGTGTCGGCTTCCTGCCCTTGCTGATGCTGCTGCCGTGGATGGCCTGGCGCTGGCGCCATCCGCAGGCCGCCGGACCGGGGCGCAGCTGGGGCTGGTGGCTGCTGCTGCCCGCCTTCCTGGCTGGCACCGCGATCTGGCTCGGTCCATTGGCCATTGCCTTGCTGCAGAACCCCGAGCCGCACCTGCAGTCCTATGCCAAGGAACTGCTGTTCAAGCAGACCGGCACCCGCTACGCCAACGCCTGGCACCACCACCAGCCGTTCTGGTACTACCTGCAGGTAATGGCCACGTTGTGGCTGCCAGGCAGCCTGCTGGCACCGTGGCTGCTACCGGCGTGGTGGCGCCGCTGCCGCCGCGCCGATCCGCGCTACATCCTGCTGCTGGGCTGGGCCCTGTTGGTACTGGTCTTCTTCAGCGCCAGCCCGGGCAAGCGTGAGGTCTACATCCTGCCGATGCTGCCGGCCCTGGCCATCGCGGCGGCGCCATTGCTGCCCGGCCTGCTGCGCCGCACCGGCGTGCGCTGGCTGCTGCTGGCCTACGTGCTGCTGTTGGCACTCGCCACCCTGGTGGTCGGCTACGGCGCCGTGCACGGCGATGGCTGGGCCCAGCGCAATGCGATCAAGCGCGCTATCGACCCGTGGGTGCTGCCGCAGGTTGGCTGGTGGCTGATCGGCTTTGGCGCCGCCTCGCTACTCGTGGTGGCGGTACTGCGACTGCGCCGCGCTGGGCTGGCGGTAGTGCTGACCACGGTAATGCTGTGGTCGATGTATGGGCTCGGCGCGATGCCTGCACTTGATCCCTACAGCTCCGCTTCGCTGGTGATGGACAAGGTCCGTGCGCGCATCGGACCGGACGCCGAGCTGGGCATGGTTGCCTGGCGTGAACAGAACCTCCTGCAGACCCATCCGCAGGCTACCGACTTCGGCTTCAAGCGCCCGGTCGCCGAACAATGGGAAGACGCGGCACGCTGGGTCACTGCCGACCCGCAGCGGCGTTGGCTGTTCGTGCTGGACAAGGCAATGACACCCTGCGCAGATGGTAGCCAGGTCATCGATATCGGCAGTGCCAACCGCAACAACTGGCAGTTGCTGCCCGGCACCGCGCTGCAGGCCGATTGTGTCGCAAGGACCCACGGCGTCGTGGCCGGCAGTGAAGGCGCACTGGAAAGCGACGGCGATTGACGCCTGAAGTCTGCAACGCGTCTATGGACGCGGACCTGTTGAAACACACCTGAGAGAGGCTGCGCCGGACCCGGCACAGCCTCTCTTGCATGGATGCTGCCGTGCCCATCCCGGCAGCCAAGCTGAAGCACCGACAAATTCACGACATCGCTCCTACCTGTCTCCGACACAGGCCGACCGAGCATGGCCGCATCCAGATTGACGGTGCTCCAGCTCCATGTCGCAGCAACCCACTTCCGCCACCCTGATTCCGGCCGCCGAACGCAGCCGTTTGAGTTTCGCCGGGCGTGCCCTGCTGATCCCGCTGATGATTGCCGCCGCCGGCAGCCTGTTGTTGATGGCAGGCAACGGTGACCAATGGCTTGCCGATCAGCTGTTCCGCTGGCAGGGCAGCCAGTGGGTGTTGAAGGATGCGTGGTGGACCAGCCACCTGATCCACAAGGGCGGCCGCAACCTGACCTGGTTTGTTGCCCTGCTGGTGATCCTGGCGCTGATCCGCAGCTGCATGGACCTGCGCTGGCGCCCACTGCGGCGGCCGCTGGCCTACCTGCTGTCATCGGTAGCGCTGACCACCAGCATCGTCGCGCTGCTGAAATCCTGGACCCATATGGACTGCCCCTGGGACCTGGAACGCTATGGCGGACTACGCCCCTTCATCGGCCTGTTCGAACAGCGCCCGGTTGCCCTGGGTCACGCCGCCTGCTTCCCGGCTGGCCATGCCGGTTCGGGTTACGCCTGGGTGGCGCTGTTCTTTTTCATGTTGCAGGTGCGCCGGCAATGGCGCTGGCCGGCACTGGGCACCGCCCTGCTGGTGGGCATGGTGTTCGGCCTGGCCCAGCAGCTGCGTGGCGCCCACTTTGCCTCGCACGACCTGTGGGCACTGGCAATCAGCTGGCTGGTCGCAACCGTCCTTTACCTGTGGATGTTCCCAGCGTCTGCATCGATCACATCCCCAGCGCGTGCTGCACATGGCGCCATTGGAGAAAACGCATGAACGTCGCTGTCGCCCGCCCTGTCGGACTGCAGCTGTCCTGGTCGCGCCTGCGCAACTGGCGCCCGGAGATCAGCACCGAAGCCTTGATCCTGTTGGCCAGCGTGTTCTTCGCATTGGTCTGCAACACCTTGTTCTGGCGCAGCGCGCTCGCCACCAACCCGGGCAGCATCCTGTTCGCGGTATCACTGTTTGCACTGCTGGTGAGCGCGCATGCAATCCTGTTCAGTCTGCTGATCTGGCGTTGGAATGCCAAGGTTGTGCTGACGCTATTGTTCATCACCACTGCCTTCGCCACGCATTACATGAACAGCTACAACGTCTATCTGGACGCGGACATGCTGCGCAATGTGCTGGCCACCGATCACAAGGAATCAGGCGAGCTGATGACGCCGGCATTGTTGCTGCCGCTGCTCGGCTATGGCCTGCTGCCGACACTGCTGCTGTGGCGCGTGCGGCTGCGCAAGCGCAGCTGGGGACGCACCCTGCTGTGGCGTGTCGCCTTCCTGCTGGGCGTGATCGTGACCGGCGGCGCCGGCACCATGCTGTCGTTCCAGAATGTTTCCGCGTTGATGCGTAATCACCGTGAAGTGCGTTACCTCGCCACGCCGGCCAACTATCTGATCGCGCTGAAGCAGAACCTGGCCAGTTCCAGCCCGATAAAGAAGCAACCCAAGTTGCCGCTGGGCACGGATGCCAAGGCCACGCCGCGTGCCGCCACCAGCAAACCGCGCCTGTTGGTACTGGTTGTGGGCGAAACCGTGCGTGCACAGAACTGGGGCTTGAACGGCTACGCCCGCCAGACCACGCCGGAGTTGGCGCAGACCGGCGTGATCAACTTTCCTGACATGCATTCCTGCGGCACCAGCACCGAAGTGTCGCTGCCCTGCATGTTCTCGCCGTTTGGCCGTCACGACTACGACGAAAAAAAGATCCGCGGTCACCAGTCACTGCTGCACGTGCTTGAACACGCAGGCATCGCTACCCTGTGGCGCGATAACCAGTCCGGCTGCAAGGGCGTTTGCGACGGCCTGGAAATCCAGCGTCTGGATGATGCGACCACGCCGGGCCTGTGCGCCGACGGCCGCTGCATGGATGAGATCCTTCTGGAAAACCTCGCTGCACAGGTACGCGCCAAGGCCGGCGACCGGGTGGTTGTGCTGCACCAGCTCGGCAACCACGGCCCGAGCTACTTCCAACGCTACCCGGCGCAGTTCCGCCAGTTCGCGCCAACCTGCGATACGGCAGACCTGGGCAAGTGCAGCCGCGAGGACATCGTCAACAGCTACGACAATGCGATCCGCTACACCGATCATTTCCTGACCCGCACCATCGCCTCCCTGCGCGGAATGGAAGACTACGACACCGCGATGATCTACCTGTCCGATCACGGCGAGTCGCTGGGTGAGAAGGGTCTGTATCTGCATGGAGTGCCGTATGCGATTGCACCGGAAGAGCAGACCCGGGTACCGATGGTGATGTGGTTCTCGCCGGGGTTTACCGCAGATCGTGGCCTGGACATGAGCTGCGTACGCCGCCGGTCTGCGCAGCGCAGCGACCAGGACAACCTGTTCCCCTCGGTGCTTGGGCTGATGCAGGTGCAGACTTCGGTGTATGACCGGTCTCGGGATGTGTTTGCGGAGTGTGCGGGCTGATGGAATAACGGGATCGGTTGTTGGCGTGTTCCGGGCAGCTGAGATGCAGGCCCTGTAGTTTGCAACGCGGTAGGTTGCGGAAACTTCTGCTTTGGCTTTGGCTTTGGCTTTGACTTCTTTGAGCTTTGGCTTCAGCGTCCCTTCTCCCGCTTGCGGGGGGAACAAAGGGCCTGCCCCGCGAAGGCGGGGGTGCCCGAAGGGCGGATGGGGGAAGCTGTTGCAGTTGCTTGCTCTACGTTGCTGTGATGACCCTTCAGCTTCGCGGCTTACGCCGTTCCCACAAACAGCCTGCCGCCTGCAACAAGGAGCTTCCATGGCCACCTTCCCGCAATGGCTTCCCTGGGCACTGCTTTCCGCCGTATTCGCGGCACTCACCGCCATCTTCGCCAAGCTCGGCCTGCAGAACATCGACTCGGACATGGCGATGCTGTTGCGCACGGTAATCATCAGCGTGGTGCTGGCTATGTTCGTCGCCGCCACCGGCAAATGGAGCAACCCGCTGCAGCTACCCGCCACCACGGTAGGCTGGCTGACGCTGTCCGCCCTGGCCACCGGCGCCTCCTGGAAGTGCTATTTCCGTGCCTTGCAACACGGCCCAGCCTCGCAGGTAGCCCCGGTCGACAAGCTCAGCGTGGTGCTGGTGGCCATCTTCGCCGTGGCCTTCCTGCACGAACGTCTGGCCTGGCGCGAATGGCTGGGCGTGGCGATGATCGGCGGCGGCGTTCTGCTGATGGCGTTCAAGCGCTGAGCTTTCCCCACTTGCGGCCCGGCCGCTGCCCCACTAGCCTTCGCCGGTACTTACAAACCGGGGTTTGCTGTGAAGAATCGTCATTTGGTCCTGGCCGCCGCCGTTGGCGTGGCCGTGCTCTCGCTGGCTGCCTGTAAAAAGGACGCCGCCACCGACGCCGCCAAGCCGGCCACCACCCAAGCCGCACCGGCCGAAAGCGCCGACCAGTTCATCGCCCGCGTCAATGCCGAATACAAGGCCATGTACCCGGAAATGACTTCGGCCCAGTGGCTGTCGTCCACCTACATCAATGACGATTCGGCCCGCGTTGCTGCCAAGGCCAACGAGCGCTGGCTGACCGTGCTCAATGGCTGGATCGAGCAGGCCAACAAGTACGACGGCCAGCCGATGAGCGCCGACACCAAGCGCGCCATCAGCCTGCTCAAGCTGATGACCTCGATGCCCGCCCCGCGCGACCCGCAGAAGCTGGCCGAACTGGCCGGCATCGCCACCAAGCTGGAAGGCGACTACGGCGCGGGCACCTACTGCGTGGGCGAAGGCGACAACAAGAACTGCCGCCAGCTGGGCGACCTTGAGAAGGTGCTGGCCACCTCGCGTGACTACGACAAGCAGCTCGATGCCTGGCAGGGCTGGCAGTCCACCGCCGTGCCGTCGCGCGCCAACTACCAGCGCTTCGTCGAACTGGTCAACGAAGGTGCCCGCGAACTGGGCTATACCGATGCCGGCCAGATGTGGCGCAGCGGCTACGACATGCCGGCCGACCAGGTCGGCCCGGAAACCGACCGCCTGTGGGAGCAGGTCAAGCCGCTGTACGAGCAGGTGCATTGCTATACCCGCGCCAAGCTGGACAAGGAATACGGCAAGGACAAGGCCGAGGTTGGCGGCGGCATGATCGCCGCGCACCTGACCGGCAACATGTGGCAGCAGGATTGGAGCAACCTGTGGGACATGACCGCGCCGTACCCGAACGCGGGTAGCCTGGACATCACCGCCGCACTGGAAAAGCAGTACCAGACCAACCTCAGCGCAGCACTGGCCAAGGCCGGCGGCAGCGACCCGGCAACCCGCTTCAAGGCACAGCGTGAGGCAGAGCTGGCCACTGCCCGGCAGATGACCGAGCGCGCGCAGGACTTCTACGTCTCGTTGGGCATGCCCAAGCTGCCGGAGAGCTACTGGCAGAACACCCAGTTCATCAAGCCGCTGGACCGCAACGTGGTTTGCCACGCCAGTGCCTGGGACATGAACATGGGCGGCGACGGCAAGGACATCGGCGCTGATGTGCGCACCAAGATGTGCATCACCCCGAACGAAGAAAACTTCACCACCATCTACCACGAGCTCGGCCACATCTATTACGACCTGGCCTACAACCCGTTGCCGCCGTTGTTCCAGGGCGGCGCCAATGACGGCTTCCACGAAGCCATCGGCGACACCATCGTGCTGGCGATGACGCCGAAGTACCTCAACTCGATCGGCCTGGTCGGCGCGCAGCAGGAAAGCCGCGAAGCCACCATCAATGCGCAGATGCGCATGGCGATGTCGGGCGTGTCGTTCCTGCCGTTCGGGCTGATGATCGACCGCTGGCGCTGGGGCGTGTTCGACGGCTCGATCAAGCCGGACCAGTACAACCAGAAGTGGTGGGAACTGAAGGCGCAGTACCAGGGTGTGGCCCCGGCCAGCGCACGCGGCGAAGAGTTCTTCGACGCCGGCGCCAAGTACCACGTACCGGGCAACACCCCGTACCTGCGCTACTTCCTGGCCCGCATCCTGCAGTACCAGTTCTACAAGGGCCTATGCGACGCGTCGGGCTACACCGGCCCGCTCAACGAGTGCAGCTTCTATGGCAACAAGGAAGCCGGGCAGAAATTCTGGGCGATGCTGAGCAAGGGCTCCAGCCAGCCGTGGCAGGCCACGCTGAAAGAACTGACCGGCACCGAGAAGCTTGACGCCGCACCGATGCTGGAATACTTCGCACCGCTGCAGGAATGGCTGAAGCAGCAGAACGAAGGCCAGATGTGTGGCTGGCAGGCCGCAGCTCCGGCTTCTGCGCCAGTCGCCGCACCGGCGCAGCCGTCGGCACCGTAAGCACCGTAAGCACTGCAGTTGGACAAGAACGCAAAGGGCGCCGCAATGGCGCCCTTTGCCTTTCCGCTCGCGCAGCATCTGCTGCCAATCTGCCACGTATCCTCCTTGACACCTCGCCATGCCGTGGCATGGTTACCCGGCAACTTCGGGAGGTAGGAATGAAATTCGCCGCAGTCCTTGTCGCACTCGCCATCCATTCGACGCTGCTCAGTCCGGCGCTCGCGAACGAAAGCACTGGCTCCGGGCAGATACATGTCGGCATCACCGATGCAGGCAGGACGCTTGGCCTTGCATTCACGCCCCCGGACGAAGAAGGCTGGACAAGGAGTGGTTCCGGAACGAGCACGACGCTCAGCTGGAACGCGGAAAATGCTTCGGACAACCGCAAGATCGAAGCCTACATGACCACGCTTGATGCGCCGATTTCACCGCTGTCCGGCTACATCAGAACCATCAAGCGCAACCTGGAACAGGGCTACGCCGGCAGCCCCGGTTTCAAGATCAGCACACTCCAGGTTAGCGAATATGCAGCGGATCCGCGCTGTGCAAAGATCCATCTACTGCTCGAAGCGCGGCAGCCAGCGGCCGATGGACAACGGCAGTGGAGCGAGCAGTACGCACTCTCCTGCGGCTCGCTGCAGTCCAAGGGCGTCGGCTACGAGTTGCGCTACTACCATCGCTACAGCGATGACAATCGCGATCCCGGGTTTGAGGCAAACGCCAATGCCGTGCTCAGCAGCCTGAGCATCGAAGGCGATTGATGGCGTGAGCGTCTGAGCCACGTGGATGAACGGCAGCCACGCCAAGGATGAACATGGACAGTAGAAACACTGCAACAGACAACAGCGTTGACGCTCCACTGACCGGGCCCGGCAGCTACCCGCTGGACCTCACCGGCCCCGGCAGCCACACCCTGGTGCGTACGCTGGGCGTAGGCAGCCTGGTGATCGCACCTGCTGCAGCTGCGGGAAAATCCGATCTCCAGGTTGCCCCTGACCTCAGGATCAACTGGGCAGTCTTCAATCCATTCGCCACACCAGCCGGCTCACCCTGGCCGCGGGTGATCCACTACACGGGCAACGATCAAAGCATCTTCAAGTGGGCCCATCAGCGCCCCATCGAGCAGCTGACCTGGGTGCCTGGGCTCGACACCGATACCGTGGTCGATGCAACCGGATCCAACATCCGCACCCTCGCGATTCAACTGGGGCAGACGGAAGCACAGCTGCTGCTGCTCCTGCCCGGGCAGGAAATCGCAGCGAATCTCCACCTCGGTGTCTCCGGCGATATCAGTCGCTTCTCGGCGCAGGGACCACTGCCCCGCTCCCTGTCGCTGGCCCCGGAAACTGGCTCGCGCAGGGAGACCACTGCGTTCCAGCTACCGGACATGGGCGAGCTGCATGGCGTCCATGACCTGATGCTGGTCAACAAGCCGATGGCTCGCCCCATCTCGCTGAAATGCCTGTCACGCTTCAAACATCTGAAGTCGCTGAGCCTGTATGGCAACTTCGTCGACCTTGAAGCACTTGCGGCACAGCCACAACTGCAGGATCTGCAGCTGCGCTACATGCCGTCATTGGCAGGCCTGCCAGCGTTGAGCTGCTGGCCCACGCTGGACGGCTTCATTGCCTTCAATGTCGAAGAAACCGCAGGCAAGCACCTGCGCCAGCAGTTGAAGGCCCGCAGCCAGCAGCGTCCGTGGAGCGGACATGCGTCGGTATCGCAGTTGCGCAAGCCAGCATGGTGGGAAAGCGAGTTTGGCCGCCCGTTCTCGGCCTGGCCAAAGCGCTCGGCCAAGCTGGCCAATGAGGCGTACGACAGTGCTTTGGCGGCATTGGCAGCTGCACGCACACTTGCCGACGCGGAGGCCGCCCTTACCCGCTTCAGCGTACGCTTCAATACGCTCAAGGGCATCGAAACCGCCGAACGCGACGACCTCGGCGAGGCAATCTGGCAGCTCGGCCGTTCGGAGCATGCCCTGCGCCTCGGCGTAAGCGATGATCTCGCGCAGCGGTGGTTCGACGCAGCGCGCGACTATTGAGCAGGGTTGCGGACGACAGCCATCGCGATTTTCCCTTGAGCCACCACGGCGATTCCTTCCGGCATGCGATCACCGGACAAGCTCAACGGTGAACGTGAAACAGCAGATGGTCCTGCCACTGCAATGCCGCGCTCAAGGACCACGAAACTCCACCGGCACCTGCAGCGTCACCGTGTCCACCTCCGACGTCGCAGCCCCTGGACTCACATGCCAACCCAGGGCTGCATCACGCGCCGCTTTATCGAGCGCTGCATGGCCGCTGCTCTGCGCAATGTCGACGGCCTGTACCCGCCCGCGGCCGGACAGCGTGATCGACAGCAGCACCCTGCCCTCGGCCGATGTGTTCAATGCCTGCCGCGGATAGCGCACCGGGTTGGATCGCGCCTTTGCCGCCACCAGCATGCCAAGGAACTCGGACGCACCAACGCCCTCGGGGCGCTCAACGATGGCAGGCTCGGTGTCGGCCTGTTTCGGCGCCGGCTTGAACACCACTGCCACCCGACGGCGCTCGCCCGCAGCAGCCACCCCGCCGACGGCACGCCAATAGCGCGCGGCGTTGCGCGCCCTGGTATCCAATGCCGGGTCACCAGTGCTGTGTTCGATCAGCACCGAGCTGATGGCGCCGCTTTTCAACACGTCGATGGCCAGCACCAGGTAGGTCTCCTTGACCACACCGGAAGGTGGCAGCGTGATCGGCGCATGCATGGCCGCAAAACCCGATGCAGGCAGATCCACCACCACCTCGCCCCGCGAAGCGAACAGATTCGGGGGCGACGGCGGCGACGGAGGCGGTTCGGCCAGCAGGCCACGCCCTGTTGCCACGGGCAACGCTTCGGGCAACGCTCGTTCGGCGCGCAGGCGATCGCTGGCCAGCGCATCCGGGTTCGGAGCCTGCGCGCTGCCACCGCTTTCTTCCCAAGGCAGCACGGCTACCCGTGACGACAGTATCGCCAGGCGTTGGGCGGAGATCTCCGGCAACCGATTCACATGCAGCTGCAGTTCGGTCCGAATCATGCGGTGGTACGTCTGGACCAGGCTGGGCTGGGTGCCTGCCGCGCCATCACCGCGGGTGAGCATCTCGGCAGTGACCAACGCACCGAATGCCAGTTCCTCGTCCGAATCCACAACGATGGCGGCGTAGTTCTCCCACAACGCAGCCGTCATCGGCTGGTAGCCCAGCAATGCTTCCTGCAGCGACACAATATCGCGCAGACGGGTATCGAGTGAGGGAGCAGGCGCATCCGCAGCATCGGTTGCAGCCTGCAGGCGCAATGCCGTGCCCAGCTCGCCAAGCCTGTGGGTCAGCAACTGCATGCCGCTGAATGTCACCTCGGGCATCGCCGCCCACATTGCCTCCAACGCCAGGCCACGCTCGCGCCGTGCATCAGCGGCGTTGGCCGGATCGTCGGTGGCCCTGAATCCTGTCAGGAAGCGCTCTTTGGCCCGCTCATACTCCAGCCGCTGCTGCTGGCGAGGGGGAAGCTGGCGCTGGTTCGACCACCCTCGCAGTTCCTGCAGGGCGGCATTGGCCTCTTCGCGGTTGCCGCGTGCGGCGTCACGAGCTATCTCCACCACTTTTTCGGCGGCGTCGCGCTCGTAGGCACTGCGTGAATACCAGGCGATATCATCTGGCCTGCGCCCGGGGGCCGCCTCAACCGTGTCCATCGACATGATGGATGAAGACTCCTTGCGCACCGGTGCCTTGCCGGTACCAAACAGCACCAGCGAGAACACCACCATCGCCAGCACCGCTGCGGCCAGATAGGCAACATCACGGTCGAGCCACGCCACCCGCAGCAGCGAAGCCACCGCGGCCAAGCCACCGAGGATCACACCTGCACGGAATGCCAGCATCCCGTCACGCGGCGTGCCGCTGGAAAGCTGGCTTCCAACCCAGACGATGCCATCAAATGCCAACGCAGCAAGCAGTCCCCACAGCGGCGCCAGCAACAACATGACCACCAGGGCGACCAGCAATCCAATGGCGATCTTCATGGCCGCTTGCCCAGGATCAGCACCGGCACGAACACCACGAACAACAGGACTGCAAACAGCAGCAAGCCGCCTTGCATGCCCATCATCATTGCATCACCCCAGCTGGGGTTGGCTGCCGCCTTGTATCCGCGATAAGCCGGCATGCCCCAACTGATCGCCCAGCCAAGCAGCAAGGGCCCGACTATCGCCATCAGCAGACGCACGCCCAGCCCCGGGGGGGCCGCCGGACGTGCAGCTTGCATGGGCATCGCATGACCCTGCACCGGCTGCACAGTACGCGTGCCGGTGGCGCGTGGCCGCTGCTGATGCTGCGCCTTGGTAGTCTTGCGCGTGGCCCGCGCCTTGGTCGCGCGTGCACTATTGGCCAGAAGGGCTTTGCGCGCGCAGGCCGCGCACGGCATGCCGCTGAAATGCTGGTGGCTTGCGTCCTTGCCGCACTTCACCAGCATGCCGGCGCTGCGTCGCGCATACGATTGCAGCAGGCTTGCCCACTCCTCCGCCGACGGCCGTTGCCCCGGCCGGTCAGAGAAAGCGCGGTCGAACATCTGCCGCAGTCCCTCGGGGAACGCCTGATGGCCACTGACCGGTGATGGCTGCAGACGCATGTTGCCGCGGCCGCGACCGTAGGGATAGAGATTCGCCGCGATGCGCCCGGGAAGATCGCTGGGCACGCTGGCGTCCTGCGGACGCCCGCTGTAAGGATGCAGGCCCGAGTTGAGCAGCTGGAAAACCATTACTGCCAACGCGAAGCGATCCTGTGCCTCTTCCTGCCCGGCCTTCACCCCACGCTGCTGGAATTCCGGCGCCAGGTAATCGGTGGTCACCTGCCCGGCAGGAAAGCGTTCGTCCTTGCCCTGGATGCTGAAGCCATCGCAGTCCAGCATCGCGATGAACAAGGACTTGCGATAGAAACGCACGTTGAGTGGTTTGAGGTCCACCACGTAATGCTGGCGACGGTGCAGTGCCGCCAACATCACCGCCAGATTGGCGGCCAGGGCCGCCTTCGCACCCAACGCGGTTGGCAGGCCTTCAGCGCGCGCCTGCCGCTCCTGCAGCACATGCTCCAGGTCGCTGGTGGCGGCAATATCCAGCACCGGCATGCTGAAGCCGATGAAACGACCACTGCGATCGTGCAGCAGCCCGGTCGGCCAGGCGATCTGCACATGGCGCACACCCTTTTCCTGCACATCCGGCAGGTCCGGGCTGAGCTCCAGCATGGCCTTGAGCTTGCGCTCGTAGACGCGCGTGTCGACGCTTGGGTGATAGAGCTTGGCGACCTCGAGCGGCCGTTCCTTGAGCAGGAACACGCTGCCGGCACCGCCGCTCTTGATCAACCTGCCAAGCGTCAGCGGTGCGCGCCGTGCATCCTGGATGGTTTCACCACTGCGTGCCGGCATGTGCTCAGCCCGGCAATGCAAGCAGCAACGTCTTGTCGTCGCCGGTTATCTGGTCGGTGCGCGGATCGGCCAGGGTCGCCTGCAAGGCCTGGCTGCCCTGCGCTTCATCCACGCCGCGCAGATAACGGATCACCGGGCCGATGAACGGCTGGAACAATTCGCTGCCATCGCGGTTCATCGCGAACGGCTGCACGCCATCGGACATCAAGACGACCGCCTCGATATCGCCTTCGAAACGCATCAGCCGCAGCTGCTGCTGCCAGTTGTCGCCGGTGACGAACCAGGTTTCATTCGCGTACTCGCCGTTGGCAGGCAACGACACCGCTGTCGCCTGCGGCTGCGCGAACGCACATGCGGCGACACCGTCGCCTACATGGAAGAACCAGCCGCCACGCGTTTCGGCAACCACCCCGACCAACGTGCAGGCATGGTCGGCCAGGCGCAACCCCTTCGATACCGAGACCATCGCCAACTCACCGCGCGCATCATTGACCGCGCGTTCGATGATCGCGCGCAGCACATCCACGCCCAGCTCCAGCGGTCGGCTGCCCAATGCGGGATGGACCGCCACCGCGGACACCACGGCACTCGCCACATGCTGGGCCCCCACGTCGCTATGCGACGCCGAGCCGGCACCGTCACAGACCGCAGCAACCAGCACTGGCCCCACGCAGGTGGAAGCGAACGCATCCTGGCAGGGCTGGCCCCGATCCAGGTGCGAGCGGCCGGTGGCAGATGCCGCCACCACGCGCCACGCCATGGTCAAACCGGCGCCAGCGACCAGGTATCGGTGGACGGCAGTTGCACCTGGCCGCCCGGTGTCGAGTTGGACACCACCCGCATGCTGGCGCTGAGCCACAGGAACAGCTCCTTGAACTGCAGGCCCTGCATGCGCTTCACGCCACGTTCGCCGTTGCGGCTGAACTGCGCGAGCACGGCCACCTCAGCATCACCAACACCGATCGGGAACACGGCCACACGGTTCTGTGCCTCGCTGTCGCGGCAACGCTCGGCGCTGGCTTCCCAGGCATCGGTAGGCAGGCCGTCGGACATCAGGAACAGCCATGGCCGCGTATAAGCCACACCGGCATTGCGGAAGCGCGCTTTCTCGTCCTCGATCTCCTGCAGCGCAAGATCCACGGCTGCGCCGGTAGGCGTGGTGCCATTGGCCGACAGCTGCGGCGCAGTGAAATCCATCGCGTCGCACCAGTCACCAATGACGCTGGCACTGTCCATGCCGCCGTACTCGATCACCAGTACGCGCACGCGCTTGGCGGCGATCACATCGTCCTTGAGCTGCTTTTCCAGCAGTTTCAGGCCGGCATTCAACTGCTCGATCGGCGCGCCACCCATGCTGCCGGAACAGTCCAGCACCAATACCAACGGGGTGCGCTGCTCGCTGTTGTCGACCAGCGATACGTCAGGAATACCTGCTATGGACATCAGTAGTGCCTCCATGCTCAAAAGAACGTCGTCCGATTGATTATAGCCACAACGTCGATTTCAGCCTTTCAGATCCGTCCCCATACCATCCGCTACCGACTGCATCCACGGCCTGCTTACTGCCGCCGCGCGCCCAGCATCGCGGGCACGGCAGCTGCCGCAAGCGGGCGGACTACGGGCCGCGTCGCTGCGCTACCATCGGCGATATCGAGGACATGGCTTCCCTGCCGGTCAGGCATCAACCGGTCTTTCCCTCGGTTCAATCCGCCATCCGGCGGCACGACAGGAGTACCTGGCATGACCTGGATCATTGCTGTTGCTCGTTGGCTGTTCGCCCTGTTCTACACCTACGTTGGTGCCAGTTGGTTCTCCTATAAGTTGTTCGGCACTGCATGGCCGGACCACAAGGAAGCTCCCGCCGCTCCCACACAAGCCAATCGCACCCCTGTAGTGCCGAGCCATGCTCGGCAGGGGCTTCACCGATAGCAGTCATGCAAAAGCACTGACGCTGTACGAGCTTCGCGGCTTACGCCGCTCCCACAAGAACAGGGACGCAGGCCACGTTCGCTACAACCAACAAGGGCGCCAACGGCGCCCTTGTTGGTATCAAGCTTGTACGCAGGCTCAATGCGTGCCCGCAGCCGCCTTGCCCACCGCGCCCAGCTCACCGGCCAGGTTGCGCTTATAGGTATCGAAGTCGATGCCCTGCTCCGCCGCTTCGGCATGCGCGGCGTCCTTGAGCACATCGGAATACATCAACCGCACCGGCGTGTCGTTGTTCTCGTGCCATTCTGCGGCCTGCATGATCAGCGCCAGCACGCGTGCGGCGCTGGTGGTCTCGCCGGCAATCTTGCCGTCCATGCCCAGCACCCATTCGCCATCACGGCGGACGATGCCCGCCAGCAATGCCCGGTGCTGGTCGCGCAGTTCGGCATGCGGCTCCACCTTGGCCTTTACCGGCGGATTGGCTTCGGCCTGGTTGCGTGCGCGCTCGGCCAGCTTCTTCTTCGCCTCGCGGCGGCCTTTGGATTGGATCGACATCAGTTGTTCACTCTTTGAACGGCCGCCGGTGATGGCGGCGCGACTATTGTCCCCGATGCGGGGGTGAATTCGTGTCAGGACGCGGTTTCGTCACGCTGGGCCCGCTGGCTCATGCGCTCCCACTTCCACATCGCCCAGCTGCCCAGGCCGAACAGGCCCGCGCCGATGGCCAAGCTCAGGCCGCTGCGGCTGAGCATCGGCGACAGCACACCGGCAATGATGGCGTTGGTCACCAGGGTGCTGAATGCCTGCATCGACGAGGCCGTGCCGCGCTGGCGCGGGTACATATCGAGGATCGCCAGGGTCAGGATCGGGAAGATCAGGGCCACGCCAAACGAGGTCAGGGTGAACGGCAGCACCGCCCACGGCACCGTCATCTCGGTGGCGAAGGCGTTGTAGCTGATGTTGTAGATCGCCGCCACCGCCATGAAGCTGTAGCCGATGCGCACCGCCCGGGCACCGTCCATGCGCCCTGCCGCGCGGCCGGAGGCATAGGCGCCCAAGGCCATGCCGCCGATGGTCGGGATGAACAACCAGGCGAACTGGCGCTCGTTCATGTGCAGCAGGTCAAGCACGAAGGCCGGCGCCGAGGCGATGTACAGGAACAAGCCACCGAAGCCCAGCGAGCCGGCCAGGGCCAGGCGCAGGAAGCGCGGGTTGATGCCGATGCTGATGTAGTCCTGCAGCAGGCGCTTGGGGTGCAGGCTCAGCCGCGCATGCGGCGGGTGGGTTTCCGGCAACCAGATGCAGGTGATCAGCAGCAGCAGCGCCGAGAACCCGACCAGGAACCAGAAGATGCCCTGCCACTGCGTCCAGCCCAGCAACCAGCCACCGATGATCGGGGCGATGGCCGGGGCGATGGAGAAGATCATCGAGACCTGGCTCATCAAGCGCTGGGCATCGTCGCCGTCATACAGGTCGCGGATCACCGCGCGGCCGATGATGTAGCCCACGCCGGCCGACAGGCCCTGCAGGAAGCGGAACAGCAGCAGGGTGCCCATGTCGGTGGAAAGCGCACAACCGACGGAGGCAGCGATGAACACCACCAGCCCGCCGATGATCACCACCTTGCGGCCGAGCGCATCGGACAGCGCACCGTGCACCAGGCTCATCAGCGCATAGGCCAACAGGTAGACGCTGATCACCTGCTGCATGGCCAGCTTGTCGGCGCCCAGATCGGCGCCCATGTGCGGGAATGCGGGGAACACCGCATCGATCGCGAACGGACCGAACATCGACAGACCGGCCACCAGAATGGCGATGCGGCGCAGTGAAACCTGCTTGTTTGCTTCCATGGCTTTCAATAACCAGCGACGGCACCGGCGCGGGGCCGATGTGGGGTGGGGACAGGATGAACAGGACCGGGCGCGACGGCGCTCCGCGGCCATGATGCGGCAATTTGTCCGGACATTCACCCGCTTCAGCCAGCGGTTCCGGGATGCCCGGCCGTACGCGTGCAACGCGCGGGATTGAAACCGGGATGCAGATGGTAATCCAAGCCGCTGCGCGGGTCTGCCCCGGGCCTTTACCGGGCTATAATCGCCACGCTGTACGAACAAGGTGGGAGAAGCGGTTCACCCCGCTGCCGAAGGCGCAAACGCCCGTAATCGCTCAGGCCCGATACCACCCGTAGCAAAACTCTGGAGAGACCGGTTCAATCCGGCGCCGAAGGTGCACGAAGCGCACGATCCTCGTCGCGTCGCTTCCAAACTCTCAGGCAAAAGGACAGAGGGGCGCGAGGTAAGCCTTTGCTTGCCGGCTGTGGTGGCGCGCGTGCGCGGCACCCGGACGGCAACCGGGCAGACCTGGCTCACCGCCCCTGCCCTGCATGCCTTCTCCGGACGTCAGCCATGACCCAGAACACTTTTTCGCTGCGCGAACTCGAACACCATTCCGCGTTCGTCGACCGCCACATCGGCCCCAACGACGCTGAAATCGCGCAGATGCTGCGCACCGTTGGCCACGATTCGCTCGAAGCACTCACCGACGCCATCGTGCCGGGTTCGATCAAGTCGCCGGCGCCGCTGGCGCTGCCCGAGTCGCTGACCGAAGTCGACGCGCTGGCCAAGATCCGCGCCATCGCTGACAAGAACAAGGTCCTGCGCAGCTTCATCGGCCAGGGCTATTACGGCACCCACACGCCGAACGTGATCCTGCGCAATATCCTCGAGAACCCGGCGTGGTACACGGCGTACACGCCGTACCAGGCGGAAATCTCGCAGGGCCGCATGGAAGCACTGATCAACTTCCAGACCATGGTCGCCGACCTGACCGGCATGGAGATCGCCAACGCCTCGCTGCTGGACGAAGCCACCGCCGCCGCCGAAGCGATGACCCTGGCCAAGCGTTCGGCCAAGTCCAAGTCCAAGGTGTTCTTCGTGCAGGACAGCGTGCACCCGCAGACGCTGGAACTGCTGCGCACCCGCGCCGAGCCGATGGGCATCGAACTGTTGATCGGCAAGCCGGCTGACGCACTGAGCGCCGACACCTTCGGCGTGCTGCTGCAGTACCCGGACAGCCTGGGCAACATCGGCGACTACAAGGCGCTGGTCGAGGCCGTGCACGCCCGCCAGGGCCTGGTTGCCGTCGCCACCGATCTGCTGGCACTGACCCTGATCGCCGCCCCCGGCGAATGGGGCGCGGACATCGCCATCGGCAACAGCCAGCGTTTCGGTGTGCCGTTCGGTTTCGGCGGCCCGCACGCCGCCTTCATGGCCTGCCGTGACGCCTACAAGCGCTCGATGCCGGGCCGCCTGATCGGCGTCTCGGTCGACGCCGAAGGCAAGCCCGCGTACCGCCTGACCCTGCAGACCCGCGAACAGCATATCCGCCGCGAGAAGGCCACTTCCAACATCTGTACCGCACAGGTGCTGCTGGCGGTGATGGCCTCGATGTACGCCGTCTACCACGGTCCGGAAGGCCTGCAGCGCATTGCCCGCCGCACCCACCGCCTGGCTGCGATCCTCGCCGCCGCACTGCGTGGCAAGGGCGTTGCGGTCGGCAACGACTTCTTCGACACCCTGCACATCACCGGCGTTGATTCGGCCGCACTGAAAGCCAAGTCCGAAGCCGCCGGCATCAACCTGCGCATCATCGACGCCGGTTCGGTCGGCATCAGCCTGGACGAAACCGCCACCCGCGCCGACGTCATCGCGCTGGGCCAGCTGTTCGGCGCCAGCGTCGATGTGGACGCACTGGACGCCAGCACCGCCGACGCGCTGCCGAAGGCTCTGGTGCGCAGCAGCGAGTTCCTGACCCACCCGGTGTTCAACACGCACCACAGCGAGCACGAAATGCTGCGCTACCTGCGTTCGCTGGCCGACAAGGACCTGGCGATGGATCGCACCATGATCCCGCTGGGCAGCTGCACCATGAAGCTCAACGCCACCGCCGAGATGATCCCGGTGACCTGGCCGGAGTTCGCCAACATCCACCCGCTGGCACCGGCCGACCAGGCGCAGGGCTACAAGGAACTGATCGACGGCCTGGAAGCGATGCTGGTCGAGTGCACTGGCTATGACGCAGTGAGCCTGCAGCCGAACTCCGGCGCGCAGGGCGAGTACGCCGGCCTGCTGGCGATCCGCGCCTACCACCGCTCGCGCAACGAAGCCCATCGCGACATCTGCCTGATCCCGGACTCGGCGCACGGCACCAACCCGGCCTCGGCCCAGATGTGCGGCATGACCGTGGTGGTCACCAAGACCGATGCCAACGGCAACGTCGATGTCGAAGACATCCGCCGCAACGCCGAGAAGTACAGCGACCGCCTGGCCGCGATCATGATGACCTACCCGTCCACGCACGGCGTGTTCGAGGAAGAAGTGGTCGAGATCTGCGAGATCATCCACAAGCACGGCGGCCAGGTGTACACCGACGGTGCCAACATGAACGCCCTGGTCGGCGTGGCCAAGCCCGGCAAGTGGGGCTCGGACGTGTCGCACCTGAACCTGCACAAGACCTTCTGCATCCCGCACGGCGGCGGCGGCCCGGGCGTTGGCCCGTGTGCGGTGAAGTCGCATCTGGCCCCGTTCCTGCCGGGCAAGCTGGGCGACAACGGCCCGGTCGGCATGGTCAGCGCCGCCAGCTTCGGCAGCGCCTCGATCCTGCCGATCAGCTGGATGTACATCACCCTGATGGGCACCGCCGGCCTGCGCAAGGCAACCCAGGTTGCATTGCTCAATGCCAACTACATCGCCAAGCGCCTGGCCCCGCACTACGCCACGCTGTACACCGGCCGTAACGGCTTGGTGGCGCATGAGTGCATCCTCGACGTGCGTCCGCTGGAGAAGACCTCCGGCATCGGTGCCGAGGACGTTGCCAAGCGCCTGATCGACTTCGGCTTCCACGCTCCGACCCTGAGCTTCCCGGTTGCCGGCACGCTGATGGTCGAGCCGACCGAGAGCGAGTCGCAGCACGAGCTGGACCGTTTCATCGACGCGATGATCCAGATCCGCGAGGAAATCCAGGCCATCGAAGACGGCAAGCTGGACCGCGAGGACAACCCGCTCAAGCACGCCCCGCACACTGCCGGCGCGGTGTCGGCCAGCGAGTGGACGCATGCCTACCCGCGTGAGCTGGCGGCCTTCCCGCTGCCTTCCCTGAAGCTGCAAAAGTACTGGCCGCCGGTAGCGCGCGTGGACAACGTCTACGGCGACAAGAACATCATGTGCGCCTGCATTCCGGTGGATGCGTACAAGGAAGATGTCGAGGCGTGATCGGCGGTTTGATTGCCTGATGCGTGAACAAAAACAGCCGGCGAAAGCCGGCTGTTTTCTTGTGATGATTGGGAGAGTGGAGCAGCTGATCTTTCTTGATCGGTGCTGATAGCGGGAGCAAGGCTTCTGCTTTGGCTATGGCTTTGGCTTTGGCTTTGGCTTCTGCTTTGGCTTTGGCTTCTGCTTGGCCTTCCCTTCTCCCGTTTACGGGAGAAGGTGCCCAACGGGCGGATGAGGGGGCTTTTGACTTTGCTCAGCTGGAAGCTTCCCCTCACCCCAACCCCTCTCCCGTAAACGGGAGAGGGGCTTAAAAGCTGCAACTGCATTCTCCGCTGCGCCGCTGCAGCTCCTCAATATCCCTTCTGCTTCAACCAGGCATCCACCTGCGGCTTGCGCTCTGCCCGCAGCCGCAGCTTGGTCTGGATCCCGGCAATCACCGTCTCCGCATCACGTCGCGAGGTGGGTGCGATGTGTGCATCGGCAAATGCCTTGATCTTGTCCACCATCTGCAGGTTGTCGGCACTGCGGCCCAGGCCCGGGTAGTAACGCGCACGCGAGGTGCTGTCGACCAGGGTGTCCACCTTTTCGCGATGGGCAACAGCGAAGTCGAAGGCCAGGTCCGCATGCTCGTGCGATACGCCACCAATCATCCCCGCGCTGTTGGTTGCACCTGGCTCCTCGGTCAACGCCATGTCCAATGCACGCTGCGCCAACGCCTTGTCCTTGGGCAGGGCCAGCAGGCCGTAGTACTGGTCACGCACCATCGCCGAGGTTTCCTGCTTGGCCAACGCGTGCAGCTTGTCCCAGGTTGCCGCGTCGGCATTGCGTGCCACCACGCCGAGCACGCTGCTGCGCAGGTCCGGAGACAGCGAATCCGGCTTGGCCAGGAAGGTATCAAAGCGACGCTGCGCTTCGGCAATCACCTGCGCATCGTCCAATGCTGCCAAAGTGCCGATCAATCCACTGCGCAATTCCTTGGTCTGCGCCGAGTCGCTGTCCTTGCCGTCCCAACCCAGCGACTGCAGCACTGGCGACAAACGCGAACGTGCGTAACTGCGGAAAGCGGCCTGCCGCGCGGTATCGCCGTCGAACATGCCGTCGATGCCGCTCAATGTGCCGGCAGCCATGTCCCATAGATCGGTCGGCGCATCGGCGTTGATCTTCGCGATCAAATCCAGCAGATCCGCATCAGGCTGCAGGCCGGCTGCAGCCAGTGCACTGGTATCCATCATCACACCGAGCTGGTCGACCACCGGCAACTTGTCGAAGCCCGCGCTAAGCGCCTTGAACTGCGCCGGCGCATACAAGGTGCGGTAATAGCCCTTCTGCCCGGCATTGACCAGCAGCGGCCCAGTGCATCCCGGCAGCTGTACGTTGGTATCACCGTCAACCAGCGTGTGCACCACCTCACCATTGCCCACGCGCAGACTCACCGGCACGCGCCAATGCAGCGGCTGTTTGTCCTTGCGATCAATCGTGTACTCGCCCTGGCTCAGCTTCACCTGGGTGTTGCCAGCGACGCAGCTGCTGCTGGCGCGGATCAGGGGCACGCCCGGTTGCAGGGTGAAATCATGCGCCACTTCCATGAAGCGTTTGCCCGGAGCGGCCTTGTCGATCTCGGCCCAAAGGTCATCGGTGACTGCATTGCCGTAAGCATGGGCAGCGATGTAACGGCGCACGCCATCACGCCATGCATCGGCGCCGACGTAATCCTCGAACATCGAGATCACCGCCGAGCCCTTGCCGTAGGTGATGCCGTCGAAGGCCTGGCTGGCCTGCTCCACCGTCGCCACGTGCTGCACGATCGGATGGGTGGTGACGTAGGCATCGCGGCCCATCGCGCCGCGGCTGGTATGCGCGGCATCGACGTTGTTGATGTCCCACTCCGGGTGCAGCTTGCGAGTGGTGCGCGCCTCCATCCACGACGCAAAACCTTCGTTGAGCCAGAGGTCATCCCACCACGCCATCGTCACCAGGTTGCCGAACCATTGGTGCGCGATTTCATGTGCGGCAATCGAGAACACGGCCTTCTTGTCGGAGACGCTGGACACGGCCGGGTCCAGCAGCAAGGCGTATTCGAAGGTGAAGATCGCACCCCAGTTCTCCATTGCACTGAAGAACTGGCTGCCGCCAGGTGCGGCGACGTTGTCGAGTTTGGGCAGCGGATACTTCACGCCAAAGTAGTCGTTGTACTCACGCAGCACCTCGGCACTGCCTTCCAACGCGAACTGCGCCTGCTCGACCTTGCCGGTCTGCGCGATCACGCCGATCTCGGTGTCGCCTTCCTTGACGGTGGCGCGTTCGAACTCGCCGCTGGAGAAGAACAACAGGTAGGTCGACATCTTCGGGGTGGTCTGGAACACCACCTGCTTCAGGCCCTTGCCCAGCGACGTGCTGCTGGCCACCGGCATGTTGCTGACCGCCATCTCCGCTTCCGGTACGGTCACGCTCAGATCGAAGGTGGCCTTGAAGCCCGGCTCATCCCAAGACGGAATGAAGCGGCGTGCATCGGAGTTCTCGAACTGGGTGAACAGCGCGCGCTTCTTGCTGCCATCAGCCACCGGATAATCCAGCGCGAACAAGCCATTGGCCTGGGTATTGATGGTGCCGCTGTAATCAATGTTCAGCGTGTAGCGCCCAGGTGCCAGCGGTGTGGCAACGACGAAGCTTGCGGTCTGATTGGCCTCGTCCACGCTGACCGTGGTCGGCATAGGCTTGCTGCCACCGGCCGCCTGCAGCTGGCTCCTGCCGAAGCGCATGCCCGCTGCCTGCAGCACGATGCTGCTGGTGGGCTGCAGCACTTCCAGATCGATGCTGACTTTGCCGTCGAAACCCATCTGCGCGGGGTGCGGCGTGATCTCCACCCGGTAATGATCCGGACGCGCGGTACGCGGCAGCTGGGTGGTGGTTTCGTTCTTGCTCACGCCGGCTGCTACAGGTTCGGCAGCAAAAACAGCCGGTGTGGCAATGCAGGAAAGGGCGATACCAATGGCAACAACAAGGGAACGGCGCATCAAAGCTCCTTACGGAAGGTCGTGGGCGAGACGCCCATCAGCTCCGCATCATCTGCCCCTCGATCGCCGCCCAACACCGCCGGAAGTCATAGCTCCTCGCGTGCGGCTTCCTGTTGCGCGCGCTCGGCGATCATCGCCCGATACTGCCGCGGTGCCATGCCGACTTCCGCTTTGAACTTGCGGGTGAAGGCGCTCTGGTCACTGAAGCCACAGGCCTGGCCGATGCTGGCCACGCTGTCTTCGCCGTGCAGCAGATGCAGCGCGATCTGGATGCGCAAGCGCGTCAATACCTGCTGTGGGGTCATCTGGAACACTTTGCGGAACGAGCGCTCCAGCTTGGACAGCGAGAAGCCAGTGATATCCAGCAGCGTCTGCATGCGCACGTTTTCGGCGTAATGCGTATTGAGGTAGTCCAATGCCAGCCGCAGCGGCTCGTATTGTGACTCCAGGCCACCGCGCTGGCCCAGATCGCGGGAAATGCCGATCAGGCCGACAACCTTGCCGTTCTCGACAATGGGACGCTTGCAGGTCAGGCACCACCCCGGCTGCTGGTTGGGGAACAACTGCAGCTCCATCACGTTCTCGATCACTTCACCGGCCAGCACCCGCGCGTCCTGTTCGGTGTAGGCCTCGCTCATCCCGACCGGATACAACTCGTCGGCACGCTTGCCGATCGCATCACTGCGCGACTTCATGCCCAAGCGCTGCATCATCGTCATGTTGACGTGGGTGTAACGCCCATCGATGTCCTTGGCGAAAAACAGCACGCTGGGAATGGCGTCGAACAGGGCTTCGATTTCGGCAGGGTCAATACGCATCGGGGCAGTCAGGCTGGCAGCGGGGGGCGTGCCCAGCCATTCTAGCCAGTGCTGCGCTGCCTGTAGTGCCGACCCATGGTCGGCAATGGGCGTTACCGGTAATGCACCTGCCGACCATGGGTCGGCACTACAGGTTTGGCCCTGTCGTTGATGCCCCACAACGACAACGCCCCGCTTTCGCGGGGCGTTGGCTGTTACATCACGGCGCGGCTATCAGCCCCACGGATCCTGCAGGATCATGGTGTGGTCGCGGTCCGGGCCGGTCGAGACGATCGACACCGGGCAGCCGGCCAGTTCTTCCAGCGAACGCAGGTAGGCGCGCGCAGCCGGCGGCAGCTTGTCCCACTCGGTGATGCCGTGGGTGTTTTCGCTCCAGCCCGGGAACTCCAGGTACACGGGGGTGCATTCTTCCCAGCCCTGGGCGTCCAGCGGGGCGTATTCCGAACGCTTGCCACGGTATTCATAGGCAATGCAGACCTTCAGCTTTTCCATGCCATCGAGCACGTCGAGCTTGGTGATGCACAGGCCGGAGATACCGTTGATGGCCACGGCGCGCTTCAGCGCGACGATGTCCATCCAGCCGCAGCGACGCGGGCGGCCGGTCGATGCGCCGTACTCGGCGCCACGGTCACGGATGCCCTGGCCGATTTCATCGTCCAGCTCGGTCGGGAACGGGCCGCCGCCAACGCGGGTCGCGTAGGCCTTGGCGATACCCAGCACGTAGTCGATGGCATCGGCGCCAACGCCGGCACCGGCCAGTGCACCACCGACGGTGGTGTTGGAGCTGGTGACGTACGGGTAGGTGCCGTGGTCGATATCGAGCAGAGCGCCTTGCGCGCCTTCGAACAGCACGCGCTTGCCCTGCTTGCGCAGGTCATGGCAGATGCCGGCAACGTCGGACTTCATCGGCTCGACGTATTCGCCGAAGGCCAGTGCTTCCTGGTACACGGTGTCGAAATCCACCGGCTCCACGCCCAGGTACTTGGTCAGCACGAAGTTGTGGTAATCCAGCGCGGCACGCAGCTTTTCAGCCAGCTGTTCCGGGTAATGCAGGTCGGCGATGCGGATGCCGCGACGTGCAACCTTGTCTTCATAGGCCGGGCCGATGCCGCGACCGGTGGTGCCGATGGCCTTGCCACCAGCGGCCTTCTCACGCGCCTGGTCCAGGGCGATGTGGTACGGCATGATCAGTGGCGCTGCCGGCGAGATCTTCAGGCGCGAACGGACTTCAACGCCGGCCGTTTCCAGCTCTTCGATTTCCTTGCGCAGGGCGGCCGGGGAAATCACCACGCCATTGCCGATCAGGCACAACGCGTCATCGCGCAGGATGCCGGACGGAATCAGGTGCAGGACGGTCTTCTTGCCGTTGATGACCAAGGTATGGCCGGCGTTGTGACCACCCTGGAAACGAACCACTGCGCCGATTTCCTCGGTCAGCAGATCGACGATCTTGCCCTTGCCTTCATCGCCCCACTGGGCGCCGAGAACGACAACTGATTGACCCATGACGGGTAACTCCTGAGTTTGCTGCGACCATCGGGGCCGCGGACGGGGCCGTGCGCTGCGCGGCGGTCCGCCATCATGGACGCCCCATCGGGGAGCATCCGGCAAACGCCAGGGCCATACACGGAAAAAGCCGAACGGGGCACTCCAGGAGGAGTAAGCCCGACCGGCTTTTGTGGATTATCCGGGTTTTGTCTGACAGCTACCACCCCCGCGAGTACAGGTTGGTACGGGCGTCAGGGTTTGGTTCAGTGGCGGACCCACCACAGGACCGCCAAGCCGATGAACAGCGCCGCAGCGCCCATTCCGCGCAGGGATGCAGCAGGTTGAGCCAGCATCTGCGCGGCCATCCGCTTCCACGCCAAGGGCGCGATGAACAGGAACAGGCCCTCGATGATGGCAACGAGGCAGAGGGCGGAAAAGAGGTCTTGCATGCGTCAGAGTCTTCAAAAACCGGGTAGTGCCGAGCCATGCTCGGCAGGGCCATTACCGGGATAACCGAACCTGTAGTGCCGAGCCACGCTCGGCAAGGGCATTACCGGGATAGCCGCTGTAGGAGCGGCGTCAGCCGCGAAGCCGGCAGCGATGACATCACGGGCTTGGCAGCAACCTGATCAGCCCCGGGCTCCGCGGCTTACGTCGCCGCCGAATAATGTTTGGAAAGCCCCTGCCGAGCATGGCTCGGCACTACAGCCCCCCACTCCCCAGGGGAGTGGGGCTAAAGGTCAAGCGATCAGCGAGAGCTGATGATGTATTTCAGGAACGGGTGGTTCTAGTCGAGCACGATAAAGCCGTTGG